>JBCCLV010000043.1:0-29913 GCA_039026695.1 Bacteroidota bacterium | reverse complement strand
CTCAGCTTTAAAGGAAGATTGGCCTGCTAGTAATCTTACCTATGAGCCGCACCCAACAAAAAGGAAAAATATACCTACCCTTTTTATTACTGGTTCTCTGGATTGCCGTACTCCTATAGAACAGACAGAGGAGATTATGAAGGATTTTTCTAATCCTGCCCATGTAAAAGTGGAAAACGCTGGACACGAGCAGGCACAGTGGGACACAGATGTAGCAGACGTGATTATTCCTGCTTTTATTCGAGGTGAGAAAATTGAATCAACCAGTGTAACCTATGCGGACATTGAGTTTATCCCTTTCACCACTAAAAGTGGTGACCATCCGTCTTTAAAGTAGAGAGGAGGACCCATCATTACAGGATTGTAAATAGAAAGTAAGAATCTCTTGCAGTTTCCATGAAATCAAATCGAAGGAAGAGATTTTTACTTTCTAATATTTCACTTACTCCAGCCTAAATTGACCGATCTTTTCGTTCAGCATCCTAATGATCTGACCTACTTTTTTGGTTTTGTCCTGATATTCTGTCATCCCGGCACTAAGCTCATTGGAGGAGCTGGCAATCTGCTCAGTGCCGGTAGCTGCTTGCTCTGCGATTACCACCACGCTTTCCATCAGCTTGGTTACTTCGCTTACTTTGGTGGTTTGCTTGCTGGTAAGCCCCACAATTTTTTCTGATAGGTCGAAGGTCTCACTGTTAGAGCTGGCAAGCTCGGAGAAGGAATTGGAAGCAGTCCGTGCGGCTTTTACTCCATTTGTAATATCATCATTCATCTCAGTAATCCGATTGTTGACTGCCGATATTGCATTTTGTAACTCTTGAACAATCTGCTCAATCTCTGTGGTGAAGGTGTTTGAATTTTCTGCCAGCTTCCTTATTTGATCCGCAACCACCGCAAAGCCCCTTCCGGATTCTCCAGCCTTTGCAGCTTCGATGGTAGCGTTTAAAGCAAGCATATTGGTTTCTACCGAGATGTCTCTGATGGAATTTAAAATCGCGTTTATTTCCTTGCTCTTGGCAAGTAGTAACTCGATGGACTCGCTGGTCTCAGTAGAGGCCCTTTCCATTTCCTGCATACGGGTATCCATGCTTTCCATTTGCGCACTTCCGTCATTACTGAGAACAAGGCCTTGCTTAGCCGCTTCATTGATCGATTGGGCTTGCTCGCCCACAGATGATGAGACTTGCTGTATCACTTCCAGTTCGGAAGAAGCTTGATCAATTCGGGTCACTTGCTCTTGAGCACCGTTGCTAAGCTCCGCGGTAGAGGTGGCAATTTCTGAGGTTCCTACAGCCATCTCATTACTGGACACATCCATATCCTCTGATAATTTTGATACGACCATGGTAGTCTGCTGGATGGTGGCAATAAGATCTGATAGGTTATCCAGTGCCACATTCAGGCTGCTGGTCATCTTTAGCACTTCCCCTTTGGCTTCATGCTGGTATCTAACTGAAAGATTACTGGAAGCCATTGCCCCTACGATCTCGGTGATGTTTTCAAAAGGTAAAACAATGGAATCGAAAAGGTGATTGATGGATAGTGCCAGCTCATGCCAGGCGCCTTCTTTACCTTCCAGATCAATTCTGCTGGAAAAAATTCCCGATTCAACCGCTTGGCTCACTACCATATTGGTATCAGAAATTGCAACAGCAAGGGCTTCCTGCTCTACCCTCAGGGCACTGTTTTGATCATTTACCTGAGCTGTAGCTGCTGCAACCTGGCTTCTTAAACTTTCTTTCTGTTTTTTAAGTAACCTCATGCGCCATTTTATGATTACGGTAGCAGTCGCCCCGATTAACAAAAAAGCTAATATTCTAAACCACCAGGTTTGCCACCATGGAGGTAGAATGGTCAGGGATAGCGCTCGTGTTTTTGTGGACCAAATGCCATCACTATTGGTACCCTGCACCATAAAATTGTATTTACCCGGATCCAGGTTGGTATACGAGGCAGACCTTTGTAAAGCATCCGTGTAGACCCAGTCTTGATCAAATCCTTCAAGCTGATAGCGGTATTTATTGGCTGTGGGGTCAGTATAATCAAGGCTAGAAAAATTGATTTCGATGGCATTCTCTTTATACTGAAATGTAATTTCTTTCAGGGCGTGAATAGAACTTTTTATTAATCTTTCCCCTTCGGCAGATTTTAGTCCTGAGACAGACTTATCGAATAGTTTAATATCTGTAATCACCACAGAAGGAACGATTGGGCTCACCTCCACTTTAGACGGGTCGAAAAAATTTAGTCCGTTCGTTCCGCCAAAATACATGGTGCCATCAGTCGCGGTAATAGATGCAGTGTAATTGAAATCGCTTCCCTGCAATCCATTTGCTTTGGTGAAGTTGGTGGTTTCGTTGGAATCCTCACGGTATCTACTCAAACCCTTTTTTGTTGCAATCCAGTAGTTCCCTTCCTGATCTTGCTGTATCCCGTTGATGTTGATATCTGGAAGCAGTCTGTTCACTTTATGAACCGACACTTCAAGCGTATTCAGATCCATTATGTTTACCCCTCTTGTTGTACCAATCCACAGCCGATTTGCATTGTCCTCAAAAAGCGTTCTCACTTTATTGCTCAGCAGGGTAGATGAATCGCCTTTCTTGTGTTGGTAGTTGGTAAAAGTATCGGTTTTTCTATCCAGTAGATCTAGTCCCTTACTTCCTGTACCGATCCAAAAGTTGTTTCTGCTGTCTTCCAGAAGCACCATGACACGGCTGCCACTAATGGAGTTTTTACTTTGTGAGGGCTTGTAATGTTTGAATCTATTGCTTGAAGGAATGAATTTATCTAGGCCACCACCTAGTAATCCAAACCAGAGATCATTGGAAGCATCCAGATAAATTGACCACACATTTTTGCTATTGATTGATCCGGGGTTCCCAGGATCAGGCAAAAACTGTTTTATCTCGCCTGATCTTGGATTGATCCTATTCACTCCACCGCTGAAGGTTCCCGCCCAAATATTTCCATTTGCGTCTTCTCCTAGAGAGATTACAGCATTGGTACTGATGGTACTACTTGGATTCTTAGGATCGTGTCTAAAGTGTTCAAACACACCGGAATTTAGATCTATTACATCCACACCCCCACCGTCTGTACAAAGCCATATGAGGCCATTTTCGGCTTGGATTACGTCTGTCACTGAGGGGGAGCCAATGCTTTTTGACTCATATGGTATCGGTTTTAAAAGTCCGAATTTGGTTTTGTAAGGGCTGTAAATATTGATTCCTCCGCGCACTGTGCTGATCCAAATTCTACCTTCACTGTCCTTATAAATATCATAAACAGCATTGCTATTGAGTGCACCTGGCGAGGGACTGTAGTTTATATACGACCAGTCTTGGCGCTGAAAATCTAAGACGCTGATACCACCACCATCGGTGCCGATGTAAAGAGTACCCGTTGCATCCTCGTACAAGGTGGTAATCAGGTTGGAACTCAAAGAGCTGCTTGCTGCATCATAGCGGGTAAAACGCTTCGCATTTATGTCAAATCGATAAAGTCCTTTACCTGAAGTTCCAATCCAAAGATCTCCGTCTTTTGCTTTCAGTAGCGGTTTATGCATGCCAGTCTGCTCATCCGGGCTGTCATCGAAACTGAAAATTTGTGCGTTTCCCGATTGAACATTGAAAAGTTCTACCGTATTACCATTTGCACCTAGCCAGAACTCATTTTCGTTTTCCTGCACGGCTGAAAGGACTACCGAGCTAGAAATGGCAACTGGGTTTCTGGGATCAGGCTTGTGAAGGGTAAATTTTTCTTTATCGAAATCGTAAAGTCCTAGTCCTACTTTATTAATTGAAACAAGCATGCGTCCATCAGCAGTTGGCTTGATGAAGAGGATCCTTCCTTCTGGAAGGTCATGTTCTGGTCCTAATTGCCGAAATGCACCTAGCTCCCAGCTGTATATGAAGATGCCCGCACCTCTGGTGCCAATCCAAATTTCACCAAATGAATCTTCTGCAATTGAGGTGATGTTCTGACCCAATAATTCTTCCAGCTCCTTGCTTTGACTGTTGAAGGATGTGACGGTATAAGCGTCATAGCGGTCAAGACCTTCGAAGCTTCCGATCCAGGTATAGCCTCTCGAATCCTCAAATACACAATTTACAGTGTTGCTTGAGAGTCCATCCTCAATGTCTAAAATTTCGAAGGTCCAGGGTGGCTGTGCGTTTACAAGGTTTATTTGAAGGATCAGAACGATTGAGCGGACAAATTTCATCTAAGTAAGTGGGGTTTGCTTGACTTATCAACTCGCAACATAACAAATTCAAAATTGACCACTCTTGTAAAGAGTGGCAATTCAATGATCTGTACTCAAATGCTTATCAAACAAACGATTATACTGATCCCAATGACCTAGATACCTAGTGAAATTAAAAAACGCAAGCGTATCCTGAGTGGGAACGGTGACGCTCTATTCCAGTATCCTCAGCTTCGCAAAACTTAGCAGTAGTGTTTTCTCACCGGCTTTTTCAAAATCTACTTTTGCCTTCTGGTTAGAACCTTGTTTATCAATGGTGGTCACTTTACCAAAGCCAAATTTGGGATGCTCTACATCCATGCCTACCTCCAAAGCTGAGGTATCGCTCGGCTTGAAATCGGGACTTGGGGTATGATTGGTCGTGGTTGCAAATTTTTTGGTGCTGTTCTCTTTACGCACATTTTGCACAAAGTTCTTGGTGATATAATTCACACCAGGGGAGACCGGATCGCTAGACGAGAATTTGCGATTGACCTTGATGTATTTAGGATCTACTTCTTCAAGGAACCTGCTTGGCTCACAGTTTTTAAGTCTTCCGTACCGATACCTATTTAAAGCGTAGCTCATAAACAGCTTCTGCTTGGCGCGGGTGATTGCCACGTAGAAAAGCCGGCGTTCTTCTTCCAGGTCAGCACGGCTGCTCAGCATCATTTGCGATGGAAAGAGCTCCTCCTCTAAGCCTACGATAAATACATACTTAAATTCGAGACCTTTAGCCATGTGAATGGTCATCAGGGTCACTACGTCATTGCTTTTGTTGTTTCGGTCCTCATCGGTAAGAAGTGCCACATCCTGGAGAAAAGCACCCAGGCTTTTGTCTTCCCTTTCCTGATCATCAGTGAATTCCTTTATCGCATTCAGCAGTTCCTGCGTATTTTCATACCTGCTCATGCCCTCGATGGTTTTATCCTCGTAAAGCTCTTTAAGTAGTCCTGAAGTCTTTGCGATGTGAGAGGCAGTATCATATGCATCCTTTTTCTCGTTGGTCAGCCGAAAAGACTTGATCAATGTTGCAAAGTTCTCCACTTGGGTTCCACCTCTGTTACCTACGTACTTTGAGGCCTTTTCCATTACTTCCCACAAAGTTTTGGATTGCTCATTGGCTGCCACTACCATTTTGTCAATGGTGCCAGGACCAATTCCTCTTTTAGGCAGGTTAATGATCCTTCTCATCGCTGCCTCGTCATTGGGATTTACCACATACCTGAAGTAAGCGAGTAAGTCCTTGATTTCCTTACGCTGGTAAAAAGACAGGCCTCCTACCACTCGGTACTTGATGTTATTTCTTCGCAAGGCCTCCTCAATTGCACGAGATTGGCTGTTGGTTCGATACAATACTGCAAACTCTTTGTCCGAGACATGATTTTGCATCTTGGTCTCAAAAATTGCCGACGCGACCAACTTGCCTTCCTCATTATCAGAAGTGGCTTTGATGAGCTCTATGAGATCTCCTTCTTGATTGTCTGTCCAGACGCTTTTTTTGAGCTGAGCCGTATTTCTTCCTATAACTGAGTTTGCAGCATTTACAATTGTCTTCGTCGACCGGTAGTTTTGCTCCAGCCGAATGGTTCTGAGATCAGGATAGTCCCTTTCAAAATTGAGGATGTTTTGTATATCAGCGCCCCGAAACGCATAGATGCTTTGGGCATCATCGCCAACCACGCAAATATTTTGGCGCACGGCTGCAAGTCGCTTAGCGATGAGGTATTGTGAGATATTGGTATCCTGAAACTCGTCTATCATCACATAATGAAAGCGCTGCTGATACTTATTCAATACATCTGTGTGTTCTTGAAAAAGTATGTTGGTATTGAATAGCAGATCATCAAAATCCATCGCATTGGCTGCAAAGCAACGCTCCGAGTAGGCACGATACAATCTTCCCATTTCTGGGCGCATATTTTGCGTGTCGTCCTCAAGGTAGATAGGATTATTTTGGTACTCCTGCCAGGAGACCAGTCGGTTTTTGGCTCCAGATATTCTATTGTATACAATATTGGGTTTGTAAACTTTGTCATCAAGATTGAACTCCTTGACGATGAGTTTAATCAGCGATTTGGAATCATCAGTGTCGTAAATTGTGAAATTGCTGGGGTAGCCAATCTTGCTCGCCTCTGCACGAAGAATTCTGGCAAAAACAGAGTGAAAGGTTCCCATCCAGAGATTTTTGGCCTCTGTTCCTACCATTCCCTCTATTCTATGTTGCATCTCTCGCGCTGCCTTGTTCGTAAAAGTGAGGGCCATGATACTAAATGAATCCACCTGGAGGGACCTAATAAGGTGCGCGATGCGGTAAGTGAGTACCCTGGTTTTTCCTGACCCTGCACCGGCGATAATCATGCACGGTCCGTCTGTGTTTACAACTCCCTCGCGCTGCGGAGCGTTAAGTTCCATTAAATAATCTTCTTTCCCATCAGCCATGCAACAAAACTATTGATTGATCTGCGAAAAGAAGGACCTCAAAGAAAGGTATTATTGATAAAAAGCTATAAAGACAAGAAGCGCGACAACCAATCCGATTTCAATGATGATCACCAGATTTTTGAAGCTTGTCTTTCTGCTTTTAGCGATTGGGTGGTCAGTAGGTTTCATTATTTGAACGTTCACTACTTGCAGCACTAATGTAGTCTATTAAGAGAGCTGTGTTCCGAGATTTGTACAAAATTTATCCACAGAAATAAAATTAATGATGTGGATAAATCAATGCTCGGCCGACGTTTTTCAAAAAATAATTTCTGCTGTCGTGAACAAATTTTCCTTTGTACAAGGTTCGATTCTCTAGCTTTACAATTCCCAAGTAAAAACACAACATGAAGTACTTAAACAACTTGACCGAAGGGATCGGAAATACCCCCCTGGTAAAACTAAGTAGCGTTAACCGCGATATTACCGGCACTATTTTGGTCAAGGTAGAATACTTTAATCCTGGTAACTCTGTCAAAGACCGAATAGCCCTAAAGATGATCGAGGATGCAGAAAAAGAAGGTATTCTTAAGCCAGGTGGGACGATCATTGAAGGCACGTCTGGCAATACCGGGATGGGACTTGCCTTAGTAGCCATTTCTAAAGGGTATAAATGCATCTTTACCTTAGCTGATAAGCAGAGCAAAGAGAAAATTGATATTCTGCGAGCTGTAGGAGCAGAGGTAGTTGTTTGTCCTACTAATGTGCCTCCTGAAGATCCTCGCTCTTACTATTCAGTTGCAAGAAAATTAAATCAAGATATTCCCAATTCTTTCTACCCAAATCAATACGACAATACTTCCAACACTGCGGCACATTATGAGACCACAGGGCCTGAGATCTGGAGAGATACGGAAGGTAAGATCACACATTATGCCGCAGGAATGGGTACGGGAGGCACCATCAGCGGTACTTCTAAGTACTTGAAGGAGCAGAATGCAGATGTGATCACTGTTGGGATAGATTCATATGGATCAGTTTTTAAAAAGTACAAAGAGACCGGTGTCTTTGACGAGAAAGAGATATATCCGTATCTGACTGAAGGCATTGGAGAGGACATTCTACCCAAGAATGTGGACTTTGATCTTGTAGATCACATCGAGAAAGTCACCGACAAAGACGCTGCGATCATGACACGTAGATTAGCCAGAGAAGAAGGACTTTTTATTGGCTGGTCTTGTGGTGCAGCGGTACAAGGTGCTCTGGCTTACGCAAAAAGTCATCTAAAAGAAGACGATGTAATGGTGGTGATTTTACCTGATCATGGAACTCGGTATTTGGGCAAAGTTTACAATGATGACTGGATGAAAGACCATGGCTTTTTGGAGGAACGGAAATTTGCTACAGCAAGGGACATTGTTGCGCATCGCAACGGCGCTGCAGACCTTTTGACGCTAAGCAAGGACCTGAAAGTGGGAGAGGCCATTAGACAGATGAACCAGAAAGGAATTGATCAGGCGCCGATTGTGAATGGAGATGAGTTTGTGGGTAGTGTTTCTGATAGTAAAATTCTTTCCAGCTTGCTAGACAATCCTGAACTCCGAGACAAACCAGTATCAGAGGTCATGGACGGATCTTTCCAGTTCGTATCGCCCAATGAGACGCTGGATGTTTTATCATCTATGCTTGGAAAAGAAAAGAAGGCACTATTAATCCGAGACGAAGCAAATCGTGTGCATATCATCACCCAAAGTGATCTTTTGGTGGCCATGACTGAATGACAAAGTGGGTACTTTGATTCATAATGCAGTTTTGGTTATTTTAGTGTTGAACTATTAAATTTCTAACTCTTTACTTGCAAAGCCTTGGTGAATTTTGAGCCAAGGCTTTTTTGTTTCTCCAATTGCTTCTAACATGCGTTCGAGCCAACCGATAGGAATATTTGACAGTGGTATTGGAGGACTTACCGTCGCCCGGGCTGTTCGCAGCATATTGCCTAATGAATCTATTGTCTACTTCGGCGATACAGCCCATCTGCCGTATGGAGATAAATCGGCAGCAGCCATTCAGGCGTACTCAGTGAAGATTACCGATTTCCTGTTGAAGAAAAATTGTAAAGTAATCTTGATCGCTTGTAATTCGGCTTCTTCAGCGGCTTATGATTTGGTGGTGGAGTATGTAGGTAAAAAGGCAAAGGTTTTTGATGTGATCAATCCCACCGTCGATTACATCAGGGAAAACTTTATGGACACCACCATCGGACTGATTGGGACCAAGCAAACGGTATCCTCAAAAGTATATGACCATAAAATTGCTGAGCTGGATCAAAAAATTGCTCTGGCTTCTCTAGCTACTCCACTGCTCGTCCCAATGATAGAGGAGGGTCTACATTCAGAAGCGATTAGCAATGGCATTATTGAGCAGTACCTAGGGAATGCTGCACTTACAAGTATTCAGGCCCTTATCTTAGGTTGTACGCACTATCCGATCATTAGGAGACAAATTGAGCATTTTTACCATTCTAAAGGGAAGAATGTCCAAGTGATTGATGCAGCTGCTACTGTAGCCAATGCCCTGAAATCCTTCTTGGGCTACCATCAATTGCATTCGAAGCGTAGCGAACAACCTGATCAATTTTATGTGTCGGACTTTACTCCTTCTTTTGAAGCAACCACCAAGACCTTTTTTGGAGAAAAAGTTGAACTGGAGCGATTACCAATTTGGGACTAATATCACTAATTTCACCGCCGTGAAGCAGTTTTCCCCTTTCTTTATTGCCTTAGCACTGGTGTCGATGAGTTGCAGTATCACCAAAAAGACCGCTCGAACCCATAGCTACGAAGGTGATGCCATTGGCTGTGGTAATTTCATTGTGTACAAACTATCGGAGGATAATCGAGAATACTTATCAATCGCGCTAAATGCAAAGAACATTGAGTTCACTGATTTCCAGGCTTTTGGCGTGGGTAAGACGGATGTGATGGAGGTGAAAAGAAGGGTCTACGATGAGTCAATCAGTGCATCTTTATGTAATGATGTAATGTTCGAAAAACCCGAGTTATTAAAGGAAGAATCTCCAAGTCAGGGGATCATAGAATTGATTGTTTCCCAGGAAGAACGTGAAAAGGCGCAGAACGGGCAGGGATATCGAGTAACTTTGGTGCTCAAAAAAGTACTTTTCGAAGAGGTACTCGTTGATTATCTGCGGATTGAGGATGTCTTTGTAGGTTGGCTGCCAGGATAAAAAAAAGCCGTGATATCCTTCCTCTTTTACTTGGGATTTCTTTTGGGCTTTGTGGTAGTCGCGGTATACGCAGAGCGGAAAATTGCCGCCTTCATTCAAAACCGGCTTGGGCCGATGGAAGTAGGACCAAAGGGGATCCTACAGACCATTGCTGACCTGCTGAAGATGCTCCAGAAAGAAGACATCAAGCCAGATGCTATTGATAAAGTACCCTTTCTGATTGCACCGATTATTGTGTTTGCAGCAGTATTTGCCGGATATTCTGTCTTACCTGTGAATCAAGATATTGCTGGATCCAGTATTCAAAGTGGTTTATTTTTCACCTTGGCAATCGTCTCCTTGGATGCCCTCGGGCTGCTTATGGCAGGCTGGGCCTCAAATAATAAATACAGCTTGTATGGGGCCATGCGTGCCATAGCCCAATTGATATCCTATGAAATTCCACTTGGCCTAAGTGTTTTGTGTGTGGTAATCATCACAGGAACACTCGATTTGCAAGAAATGAGTGCATTACAGTCGGAGAAGGGTATTCTGTCTTGGAATCTCGTAAGGCACCCCGTTTTATTGGTTCCTTTTGTATTGTTTTTTATCGCAGGGCTAGCGGAGTCCAATCGCACTCCATTCGACCTACCCGAGTCAGAGTCAGAGCTGATTGGCGGTTATCACACAGAGTATTCGGGTTTCCGTTGGGGCATGTTTATGCTATCGGAGTATGGAATGATGCTTTTATTATCGCTGCTAGGGGCAATCCTTTTTTTTGGAGGCTGGGCTTCTCCCTTTCCTTCACATTTCCCGCTCAGTGATTCACCAGCAATCGGAACGATATGGTTACTTTCGAAAGCGGTGCTCTTCATCTTCGTGCAGATCTGGGTGAGATGGACACTGCCGAGGCTACGCGTTGATCAATTGATGAGTTTGTCTTGGAAGTACCTAACACCCATTGCCATCATCATGTTGTTTGTATGTGCTCTATGGAAATTGTGGTTGGTTTCCTAATTTTGAATTGAGCGCTTACACAATTAGCAAATCCCATTCGCAGCAGCAGTTTGAGCTATTTTTCTAACATTGCCTCCGGCATAAGCACTACTCTCAAGGGTATGTCTCTGGCGATCCGGTATTTCTTTGATGCGCGTAAGTCGCGAAAGAAGGAATGGGTAGCAGAGGACAATTATTTTGTGAAAGCAGAAGGGACCTTTACAGTTCAGTATCCTAAAGAGTCCATCCCGGTACCAGACATTGGTAGATACCAATTACACAATGAAATCGATGACTGTATCGTCTGCGATAAATGTGCGAAGGTATGTCCGGTAGATTGTATCGACATTGAGGGAATTCGGGCCACTGAAGTCTTTGATCATACTTCGGATGGCACTCCAAAGCGCGTCTACGCTGCGAAGTTTGATATCGATATGGCTAAGTGCTGCTTCTGCGGTCTCTGTACGGTGGTTTGTCCCACAGAATGCCTGACCATGACCAAGGAAGCCGATTTCAGTACTGCAAACATCCTGGATCACAACTTTTCATTCAGTAAGATGAGTGATTTGGAGATTGCCGAGAAGAAAAGGGAGTTTGAAGAATTTCAGGCTGCAAAGGCTGAACCAAAAGCAAAACCTGAAGCAGGGCTTGACACAGACCTACAAAAAACTCTGCCTTCAGTGAAACCGCTCCCTAAGATTGCCTCCAAAATAGGAGGAAAGCCAGCCATAAAACCAAAAGTTCAAGCCGCTTCGAAACCAACTTTTGCCAAAAGTGATGCTGCTGAAAATGGCCCTAAAAGACCTATCCTTAAACCAAAATTAGGTGCTGCGAAAATCAATCCCGTGGAAAGAAAAGACACTGAAGGTGTAGATAGTGGTGCGCCTGCAAAATCTCCAAGTAAGCCATCTTTTAAGCGCAAAACAGCAAAAAGCAGCGAAAAGGATGTAGAAATTGCTTCTGGCAAACAACAGCCTGGTGCGTTACCGGCAAAACCCAAGTTTAAAAAGTTGCAAGCGAGCAAGCGTGATCAGAGCTTGGAAGAAGATAAAGTGGAGACCGCCGCAAAGACTGTTAAAACCCAGAATGCTCCCAGACCTACACTGAAGCCCAAGACAAAGGAAGTATCGAAAGCAGAAAACAAAGCGTCTAAACCGCTACAGACTGCAGAAAAACCCAGATTGCAGCGTGCAGCAGACGAGCCGGAAAAAGCTGAGGAGACACCCAAAAAGCAAGTAGCAAGACCGATCATAAAACCGAAAATATCCAGGAAGAAATGATGCTGGCGGTACAAGGTTTGGTCCTACTTATGGTTGTCATAGGTTGCGCAATAATATTATTGACGAAAAATGTAGTGCATGCGGCATATGCACTGGGTCTTTCGCTTGTGGGTATTGCTGGATTGTATGTGTTCTTGAATATGGAACTCTTGGCAGTGGTCCAGATTTTATTGTATGCCGGAGGCGTGGTAATACTGTTAGCTTTTGGGGTGATGATGACCAACCGTCTTCAAGGTGAACAAGTTGTCACCGGAAGCAGGAGTCCATTTTGGTCTCTGGTTATCGCATTGGCTACTTTCGTTGGCTTGGTCAGTCTCTTTTCAGGCCTTGAGTTCACGAACCAGCAAGTCAATATTGAATCTCAGGCAAAGCCAAGTCAGCTTGAGGCAATTGGAGTAGCTTTTCTTACAGATCATTTGGTAGCATTTGAGTTGATTGCCTTCGTATTGCTCGTGGCACTAGTGGGCGCTGCTTATATGGCAAAAATTGCAAGTGATGATTGAGCAAGAACAATCTGTTTTCCTCTATCTGATCGCCTTCTTGATCAGTGCTGGCGTCTATGTGATCCTGAATAAAAGAAACCTGATCTTTATCCTGATTGGCATAGAGTTGATTGTGAATGGTGCGAACCTACTTATTGCCTTTTTTGCCAGGTCTGAATCTACCAGCAATGGACAGATTTTGGCAATATTTTCTGTGGTTTTGACTGTGTGTGAAGTAGCAATTGCGCTTGCCATATTACTCAGTATATACCGTAGAAGGCAGGTCTCAGATTTGGATCAACTTAAGGAAATAGGCAATGACTGATCCTCTGATCTGGATCTGTTTTCTGATCTTCTTGCCTTTGGTGGGAGGCATTTTGGGTTACTGCTTTAAGCGGTACCTGCAGATTGTAAACCTCACTTCAGTAGGCTTTTCACTAGCCGTAGCAGTTCTGCTATTAATCAGCTACACGAGTCCTATTCGATATCACTGGGAATGGCTCCCAAAGTTTCACCTATCAATTGTGATCGACCAGATCAGCTTGCTACTGGTCACATTGGTTTTATTTATCGCCTTACTTGTGCAATTTTTTTCCACAGAATACATGCGATCTGAAAAAGGAATCGCTAGGTTTTACGGAAAGCTGGGTTTTTTCATCTTCGCAATGCTGGGGCTTCTTTTAGCTGATAATCTGCTGCTGCTGTTTGTATTCTGGGAATTAGTAGGGCTGGCCTCTTACTTGTTGATTGGCTTTTGGTACTACAAGGATGGCATCCCGAAAGCAGCACGTATAGCTTTTATGGTCAATAGAGTAGCGGATGCGGCTTTGCTGAGTGGCATACTGTTAGTTTATGACCAAGCCCAAATTCTCTCAATCTCTGATCTTAATGGGACATTTACGCTGCTATCCTCTCTTTTAATTGCATTTGGAGCGTTTGGTAAATCTGCGCAACTCCCTTATTCTGGTTGGTTGACCAAAGCCATGGTAGGCCCTACACCTGTATCTGCGTTGATCCATGCGGCAACCATGGTGGCTGCAGGTGTGTATCTTCTGTTTCGAGTCGCTCCTTTGATGCATGAAAAAGCAATGCTGCTGGTCGCTGTTATTGGCACTTTGACTGCTTTTTATGCCGCTTGCTGTGCACTTGTGCAGTTTGATTTAAAGAAAGTACTTGCATATTCCACCATTTCGCAGTTGGGTTACATGACGCTCGGGATTGGTGTGGGCGCGAGAGAGGCATCTTTATTTCATCTCTTGACCCATGCATTTTTTAAGGCAGGACTTTTCCTGGCTGCTGCTTCTATTATCCATTTCTTACACCACGTTTCTAAACAAGATGCGCAAGACATGCGCTATATGGGTGGACTGAGGCAAAAAATAAAATGGACTTACTGGTCTTTCCTTTTCTGTGGTCTTGCACTTGCTGGCTTGCCTTTATTCTCGGGTTTTATGTCCAAGGATGGAATACTGCTGGGTGCTTGGGCATTTGCTACGGAGCATGGGGGCTGGGCATACCTCATACCAGACTTAGGCTTAATTACAGCGTTGATTACAGCTTTTTATGCAGCGAGAATGCTACTCTTGGTTTTTTGGGGCGAAAGCAGGACAGTAATGCAACACGGATTTCGAGAATCCGCTCGTTTTTTTGTTCCTACACTGATGCTCGCCCTTCTTTCCATTTGGCTTTTTTACCATTGGAACCCATTTGCACATCATGCTCATTTTTTTTCGATGTTAGGGATTAAAGACGCTGTGTTTGCAGGTGGAGGAGAGTTAATCCCTTTCTTAGCCACATTGATGGCTGGTGTTGGTACTGTGCTAGGATATGCATTTTTTAAGCCCGATTCTACCTATGCCAAGAACTTCTCTATACTCCCTATTCCATCTTCTTTAGGAATGAATATGCTTTTCAGGGGTCTTGCACTTACAGACTTGTATGCCTATCTGGGCAAGTATATCTACAGGTTCTCTATGCTACTTGCATTTATTGACCAGAAATTGATAAACCCTCTACTTCATCTTTTTGCGATAGGATCGGTAGTGTTTTCTAAAGTTTTGGCTTTGCTGGATCGTTTCTTGGTGGATGGTCCGGTCAATTTTATCGCCAGGGCCGCTGCATTTTTGGGTCGAAGGCTTGCGGGTTTGAGTGCAAGAGAAGGACAGGTACAATTCGCTAGTCTGCTTGTGATTCTGATTTTGATTTTAATTTGGACTTTCTTTTTCTAATTCATGCAAAATCTACTAAGCTGGATTTTTCTTTTCCCCTTAGCAGTAGCCTTTGCGCTGCTCTTGATTCCGTCCGCTAAGAAGTCTCTTTTTCGGGTCGTTGCGCTGATTACATTAGGCGCCCAATTCATATTGTCAATTGTACTTCTAATAGGGTTTGATAGCTCGCTTGCACCGTCTTCCTGGAAGTCTGCATTCCAGTATGTTGTAAAAGTCGACTGGATTAATTTATCACTTGCTTCGGTCGGCAATTTTAAAATCCAGTATTATATCGGAGTGGATGGTATCAGTGTGCTACTGGTTGCGCTATCTAGCTTGGTATTGTTCATTGGTGTTCTTTCTTCATGGAATATGAAGGAAAAAGTGAAGGGCTACTTTTTTCTTTATCTACTGCTGAGCAGCAGTGTAGTCGGCTGTTTTATCGCACTGGATTTTTTCTTATTCTATCTCTGCTTTGAATTCATGCTACTTCCGATGTTTTTCCTGATTGGAATTTGGGGAGGAAAGCGGCGATCTTATGCATCGATCAAGTTCTTTTTATATACGCTCTTTGGCTCGCTGTTTATTCTCGTGGTGATGATCATGCTATATATGGGTGTCCAGGAAGAGGGTATCAATACTTTTAGCCTCGCTGCTATGATGGATGGAAATTACCTCACGGATGCTGTTTTGAATCCGGAGAGTGATGGATATTTTTTGGGTGTACCTGCACGCAGCTTGGCTTTTCTTTTCTTGTTAGTTGGTTTTGCAATTAAGCTGCCCGCAGTACCAGTTCACACCTGGCTGCCAGACGCGCATGTGGAAGCGCCTACTCCAATTTCTGTTGTACTGGCCGGGCTTTTATTGAAAGTGGGAGGTTATGGCTTGTTTAGAATACTCTACGGTATTTTCCCAGATCTCACAGCCAAATACTCGGGCCTGTTGGCATTTTTTGGTGTGCTTTCTATTATTTACGGGGGCTTAAATGCGCTCGCACAGAGGGACTTGAAGCGGATGGTGGCCTATTCTTCTGTATCACATATGGGTTTCGTCTTGCTTGGACTCGCGTCCATTACTTCAGCGGGTATCGCAGGTTCTCTGTATCACATGATCTCTCATGGTTTAATATCTCCTGCACTTTTTCTAGTAGTTGGAGTTATCTATGATCGCACCCACAACAGGACAATGGATTGCTTCAGTGGCCTTGCCGGTAAGATGCCCGTTTACACGTTTCTGGTAGCTCTGTTCTTTTTTGCTGGTATGGGCTTACCTACCCTTTCTGGCTTTATAGGTGAGCTGATGGTTTTGATGGGTGCTTTTACCAGTAAAGTGCTTGCGAAATGGTATGGGATCTTGGCAATACTTGGGATGATCATCTCTGCAGCTTACTTTATTTGGACCCTTCAAAGAGTATTTTTTGGTAAATATTTTGTGAGAGAGTCTGCCTGGGAACCGCATATGAAAGACTTAAGTCCCAGAGAGTTGATTATGCTGATTCCTCTGGCAGTTTTGGTGGTGCTTTTTGGAATCTTCCCTACATGGATCCTTGATTTTTCTAATGAGACCATCGAGTTTTTCATGAAGCACCTCAGCAACTCGCTTTCATGAAATTATCGGATCAGTTACAAGGTATTATCAATGAGTTAGGTGCTGCAGGCACAGAAACCACTTTGATGCTAGGGGCTATCATACTCTTGGTTTTTGGACTCTTTCAATCAAAGCCAATCTTTATAAAATTATTATTCGCAGCTACGATTGTTTTTGGAATATACATGAACCTTCGGCCCGTGGAGAGTGGATTTTATATTTCTACCGCGCTCTATCTCGATGAGCAACTTGTATACTTCATTTCCTTGTTGCTTTTAGGAGGCCTCCTAATTCTTTTGTTTCCCAGAGACCAGCACAGTGTTGAGTTTTATTTCTTGGTCCTTTCGCTGCTTGTCGGTTGCAGCTTTATGCTTAAGGCCAACAGTCTGTTACTTGTTTACTTGTCCATTGAGCTAGTCTCCTTTGTCTCTTACATCCTCACAGGATTCAATTTTAGAAAACAAGGTTTTGAGGCAGCCATCAAGTATTTACTTTTCGGTACTTTAAGTTCTGCAGTTATGCTGATAGGTTTAGCATTGATCTACGGCACTACAAATACTTTCTTTCTTTCAGACTGGACTTTCACCCTTTTTTCTTCCATCGGATCTCAGGTAGGATTGCTCTTTCTCTGTTTCGGTCTGCTATTCAAAATAGCAATCTTTCCATTTCACGTTTGGACGCCTGCTACTTACCAGGCAGCTCCGAGCGATGCTGTTGCATTACTATCAGTGGCACCTAAATTGGCTGGTCTGCTACTATTGCGCAGAGTGCTTTTGGCGTGTGAGCTTACCCTTGATCATTGGGTCACAGAGGTACTACTCGTACTTGGAGTTGTGACCATTTTGGTCGGAACTTTTGGAGCAATTGGCCAAAACAATGTCCGCCGTATGATCAGTTTCGGATCTATTGCGCACTCCGGATTTTTGCTAGGATTGATTCTCGCTCCATCTGGCCATTTTGACAAAGAGGCGTTTTGGTGGTATTCAGCGATCTATGTAATCATGAATATTGCTGCCTTTTTCATTGTGGATCAGTATGAACGAAAGGGCATTCTATTAAGTAGCGATTATTTTCAGTCGCAAAAGTCAGTCTGGTTGGGTGCAGTCTTTACTTTGGTCTTGGTGTCCTTGGTGGGTATTCCTCCATTGGCTGGATTCACCGCAAAGCTCTTTTTATTTTCCTCTCTTTGGAGAAGCTATCAGGTAGATGGGCAAGTTCTGCAGGCGGTCTTCCTGTTTTCAGCCGTTTTTGCTACGGTCGCATCTTTGTTCTTTTATTTGAAAGTCCCTAAAAATATTTTTCTTTCCCCAAAAGCATTTAGCCAGAATGGTTTTGCCGATTTTTCCCTTCGCTCAAAATTTATTGCAACTCTTTTCGCAATCATCCTGTTATTGGCGTTCTTTGTTCCAAGTTCTGTGATGAATCTTCAAATGCTGCTTCACAATACCCATGAGTGATCCTATTAAGCACGAATGCGGAATCGCACACTTACGTTTACGTAAGCCGCTGCAGTATTACATTGACAAGTACGGTACCCCGGCTTTTGCCGCCAAGAAGATGTATTTGCTTATGAAGAAGCAGAGCAATCGAGGGCAGGATGGCGTAGGTGTTGCTAGCATCAAAATCGGACTTCCTCCCGGTCTTCGGTACATCAGTCGTTATAGGACTATTGATGGAAATCCTATAGAATCTATATTTAGTAAAATCAGTAAAAAGTATGAGAAGGCTAGAAAAGCTTCAAAATCTGATTTTAAAAACGCCAGTTGGCTAAAGGAAAACTTTGCCTTTACTGGAGAAGTGTGGTTAGGTCACCTTCGCTATGGCACGCACGGAAAGAACAGCATTGAGAACTGTCATCCATTCTTGCGGCAGAATAATTGGAGAAGCCGGAACCTGGTGATGGCGGGTAATTTCAACATGACCAACGTAGATCAGCTCTTTGACCGCTTGGTCGAGCTGGGCCAGTTTCCAAAAGAGAAAGTGGATACAGTGACGGTAATGGAGAAGATTGGACACTTTGTTGATGAGGAGAATCAGCGTGTATTCAATAAGTATCGAGACACATTATCAAATGAAGAAATAACTTATAAGATCGAGCAGGAGATGGATCTGCAGACAATCTTAGAGAAGTCTTGCCGCGATTTCGATGGTGGCTACACGATGGCTGGGATGTTGGGCTATGGTGCCTCTTTCGTTGCTCGCGATCCTGCAGGAATCCGTCCTGCCTACTATTATGCAGATGAAGAAGTCATTGTCGTGACATCAGAGAAGCCTGCGATAAAAACTGCCTTTGGATGTGAATATTCTGAGATCCGAGAGATCACGCCTGGTCATGCGCTGATCATCGACAAAGACGGCTCATTTGAGGAAAAGCAATTTATTCAGCAGTTGCCTCGAAAATCATGCAGCTTTGAACGCATCTATTTTTCCCGTGGTACTGATCCGGATATTTATGCCGAACGAAGAAGATTAGGGGAGCTATTGGTTCCTCAGGTGTTAAAGGCGATCAATTTCGATTTAAAAAACACCGTCTTTTCTTACATTCCAAACACAGCGGAAACCTCTTTTCTTGGTCTGATGGGAGGGATTGATAACTACCTGATTGATAAAAGAAAAGAGGTAATCCTTGAAGGCAAGCCATCCGCAGACTCTATTGAACAGCTGCTTGATTTTCAGCCCCGGGTAGAAAAACTGGTTCTTAAAGATGCTAAGCTCCGCACTTTTATCACGGATGATGGCAACCGGGATGAATTGGTTTCTCACGTTTACGACACCACCTATGAGGTGATCAAAAAGGAGAGGGACACACTCGTAGTAATAGATGATAGCATTGTAAGGGGTACGACGCTGGAGAAAAGTATCCTTACCCTACTAGACCGATTGCGCCCGAAGAAAATCGTGGTAGTATCATCTGCTCCTCAAATAAGGTTTCCTGACTGCTATGGCATAGACATGAGCAAAATGAGGGAGTTCCTGGCCTTTCGGGCGATGCTCCGACTTTTGAGAGATCGCGATCAGGAATTTCTGCTGGATGAGATGTTTGACAAATGTCTTGCGGCACAATCCGATCCTGAGCCCATCAATCATGTGAAAGCGCTATATGATCAGTTTACTGAGGAGGAGATGTCTCAGAAAATATCTGAGATTGTGGTGCCGGAAGGTATGAATGCCGAAGTGGAGGTTGTCTACCAAACGGTGGAAAACCTACACAAAGCATGTCCAGGTCATCTTGGCGATTGGTACTTTACTGGTGATTATCCCACGGTGGGAGGAAACAGGGTTGTAAACCGTGCCTTTATCAACTTCATGAAAGGAGTGGAGGTACGGGCCTATTAAACAGAGAAGCTTTCCCCACATCCACAGGTGCGAGAAGCATTGGGATTTACAAACTGAAATCCTTTTCCATTAAGACCGTCGGAAAAATCCAGCGTGGTGCCTAATAGATACAAAAGGCTCTTCTTATCAACCAATATTTTGATGCCCTTGTCTTCAAAAACTTCATCAATTTCTTTGATTTCGGGATCGAAGGTAAGGTCATACATTAGACCGGAACAGCCGCCTCCTTTTACGGAGACGCGAATGTTATGATCATTGTTCTTTCCCTCCTTTGATAGCAAAGAAACAATTTCTTCTTTGGCTTTATCTGTTACGTTGATCATCTATGCTACTGGATTTAAAACGATACTAAAAACAGTCAGGTTGTTGATGTCCCTTCCGTAGTACAACTTGTCTAGTGCATCATACATGTTTTTTGCACGGAAATAGGAAGTCTGTAGCTCATTCATGCCTTTTGTCATCCATTGGATCGTAAAGGAGCTTTCCTTGTCTTTATGAGTGCGTACGTAGTCAAGTAGTTTATGTAACGCATCTGTCTTATCAAATCCTGTTATGGTTTTGAAAAGAAAAGACTGGTTGTGCCGAGGATTAATTGTAATCAGATCAAGCTTGATCTTGCCTTCACTGCTGGTGAATTCAAAAACAACCTCATCACTTCTAAGTCCCAGGAAATTCTTTACTTCATTTTGAATCTTAGCAGATTCTACGTGTATATCCGATCTTATCTCCATGTATAATTACTGGGCTCAACCTTGCTGCGCAAAGCAAAGTTCCAACACCTTTGCAAACTTAACTAAGACGTACAGAAAATGTGGAAGAACGTTGAGCATATTGGTATTGCGGTTCAGGACATAGTTGATTCTGATGAACTCTTTCAAAGGCTCTTTGGCAAACCACCATACAAGAAAGAACAGGTTGCTTCAGAGAACGTGACCACTTCGTTTTTCCAGCTTGGTGAAACAAAGATTGAACTTTTGCAAGGAGAAGAGGATAGTGCAATCGCCAAGTTTCTAGACAAAAGAGGCCCTGGAATACATCATATTGCCTTTGAGGTGGAGGATATTTTCGAAGAAATGGCCCGGCTGAAGAAGGAAGGATTTCGGGTATTGAGTGATGAGCCAAAAGTAGGGGCTGATAACAAACTGGTTTGCTTCGTTCATCCTAAGTCTGCGAATGGTGTGCTTATAGAACTCTGTCAGGAAATTATAAAATAGCTTTTTCTTACTTGCGTACTCCTCTATCAAATACCTTCATGTCTTAATTGGAGCTAGGATTGCTGGATTTCCTTTCTGCTTCTCTTCACCTTTACTTTTCCTTTTGTCATCAAGTCTCTTAGCACTTTTTCTAGAGGAAAGATCATAAAAGCAATCGTTGCATCAAGTAGGAACTCGACTACAGGAGAGCTTTTGAAGGAAAAATAAGATGAAATAGCACTTTGCAAAAATTCAATAATTAGTACCAAAGTCAAGATGGTCAAGCCCCCACGCAGCAGCCGATTGGTAGAATTTGATTGATTTAGACGTGCTGAGAGGATTACTAGAGATCCAAAAAATACCATCTGTATGGCATAAAACCAGGGTGTTTGCCAATAGGGAGGTTTCACTTTAAATGAAAGTACCGAATTTTCATTTTCTCTACCGAACGTATCTCTTGATCGTACCAAGAGCTCGTAACTACCCTCTGGCAGGAAGCTGAAGTCGATGTTTTTACTACGGGTCCATTCGGACCACTGGTTGTTAAGTCCTTTAAGGTTGTATTGAAACTCGGGATTCAGCAGCCCCAAAAAGTCAGGTTGTGACAATTGAATGCTCACAAAATTTTCATCGTAGTTGAGCGTAAATCGTTTCCGTCGATCGATTTCGCCCTTCTCGTTAGAGACCTTCCTTACAAAAAAATCAAAGTAGCCAAGATCTTTGGCGCGATTTGGGTCATACTTGAGGATGTCATTATCATCTGTAGTGAGCCAGATAGCTTTTTGATCAGGGGCCGTAAATATGTTTCTTAAATCAGGGAATAGTCCAAGGTACTCAAATGGGATGATGGACTTTTCATGATCTATTCTGTGCCAAAACTTGCCGGCGTAAACCCATATATACTCTCCCGATTGATCAAGCTGGTGGTGAATGGGTTTTCCTAGCTGACCAATAAGTTGCTTGTCCTCAGCTATTTCATTTTGCGTTTCATCATAGTAATAGAAGCCTTCCGAATTAATAAAGTACGTTTTCCCTAATATTTCAAAAAGGGAGACTTGGTCCAGGTATGCGTTATTCAAATCGTAGTTTTCGCCAAAGCGGAATGTAGAGTCAGTAACAAAAGACTTGTAAATCTGACTGGCCCCAGCCAACCAAAGCAGTCCATTCTTCCCGCTTTTCATGCCTGTAATCACATCCCCAGTGATTCGACTTGCTTGCTCAATCCAGACGTCTCCTACGAGTTTGAAGCATTTTACTGCATAATACGTTGTTGAGATGATCAGTTGATCCTGATCGTTTGTTGTGAAGGAAGAAATGTCCTCCTCAATTACGATCTGCGCAACCCCATTCTTGATTTCGTAAACACCGGAAGTCCCAACTGCAAGTAACCTATTTTGGTAGGTGACAATCCCTAGGAGCTTTCCGTTTGCACCTTCAATCTTGATAAACTCATTTTTTATGTCAATCGGTATTTTACGTGTTTTTCTCGTGTATTGAGTATTTCTATCAAGTTTTCCCTTCACCTTGTCTACCTCGTTCTTTTTCTCAAAAACGGATGCGATGGATGTGAATAGTCCATTTCTTTTCTTTCTGGTTTTACCTTCCACTGTATCATCTGATCCTCCTTCGGCCCTCATCCTTTTTCTAAAGAGGCGCTTCAGAAAGTTTTTTTTCTTTTCCGAGTCCTGATCATTTTTGGATTCTGTTTTTTCTGATTTAGTCTCTTTCAGCTTTTTGTTAGCAGACTTGATTTTCTTATTTGACTTTAATTCGTAGAAAACCTTGGTTTGAAAGATGGTGTCTTTCGTGAGGTGATATAAACCAAGGCTGGTGGTGACCCACAGCTCATTTTCGTAAATCATAGAACCGGTAATACTGCCGTTAAGGCCGGGAAAATGACTGTAGCTGTAGGCCGGGAATAGGGGGGATATCTGGGTAATACCAAATGGATGTGCAGCCCAAACTCCGCTAGTGCTTCCTGCATGCATTGCATAAATTTCATTGTCAGGAAGCCCAGCGTAATAGTCGGTGATCTCCATGAACTTAGGGTCTTTACTATTAAAAAATAATAAGCCGCTCTCTACCGTATTGCAGACAAATAGCGAGTCATTTACCCACCTTACTTCTTCAAGTTCATAGCCTTTTTTGGAGATAAGTTCATTTTGAGGCAGTACTTTCCAGTATCCATTTTCGTGTGAAAGTAAATCTCCATTAAAGTCGACGGCAAGTGATGGTAGTTGTGCCCTATCGTCCGAAAAGGAAATCTGTCTCTCTACCGAAATCTCCGTCAGCGAATCACCAACAATGAAGGTTCTATAGTCAGCATTGTTAATGTATATCTCACTATTGAGTTTGTACATATTAAGAAAGTAGTCGTGGTATACCTGTACATCTCTGGTCTTGATCTGGTATACTACTAGGGTTTCTGTACTCATGAAATAGATTTTTTCGTCATCATGGTACGTCTCCAGAAAAAGATCTTGTAAAGAGTCGCTCTGGTAGATCGGTTGGTAAGTGATTTCCCTTTCTTGGAAATCGATCATTCCCACCGATCCTATACAGCCCACGTAAACTACATTCTGAGTATCCACAGCCAAGGATAGGGCGGAGGATGGAGTTTTGTAGTAATCCCAGGCTTCACCATCATATTTCAGTACTCCAGACCGATTGGCTACACAAATGCGGCCCAGGTAGTCGCTCGTGATCTCGAAATTGGTATGGTCTATGTTCGATTGTTGTGGGTAATGTTCGGTAAGCAGAAAGTCGCCAAGCTGTGCGTTCAGAATTTGCATGAAACACACAGCGCCGACGGCACAAAGATTTCTCATGAAACTAAATATAGTTTCTTACGCAGAATTGCGAGGGCTAGGATTAGGATAACTCTGTTTGTTAAGTACCTGTGGTGCTAAGTATTCAACCACCTCCAAAACCTACCTAGTATTGTTTTAGGCGCTTTTTGTGTTTGTGTACTCTTGAATTTTGCTGTAGATGGCTGGTCTTTTAAGTTGTCAACTTTCTTTGTTTTTGCAATTATTTCTTTTTTGACAACCTGACTCTGATAATGCTTCGTTCTTTGTGTCTTTTGTCGCTGCTTTTCTTCTTTTTTGAGTCGCGCAAGTTTTCTGGTTTCTCTTTCCTCTTGCTTCTTTTTTGCCTCTAGCCTTCTCTTTTCTTTATATGCTTCTCTGGCCTTTACGCGTTTTTCTTTTTCTTCTGGCGATAGAGAGGAGTTTGTTGATTTACTTTCTGGCTTTGTACTTTCTACCTTTTTTGTAACGGTCGGTAAATCGATCTTATCGACGACCGTAAGCCCGTGGAGTTTCTTTTTGGGAGCTTTTATCAATTTGATCTTTTCCAGGTCATCGCTCGCCTCTTCCGAATCGAGTAGCTCAATAAATTTATCAGAGAGGATGGACTCGCGTTCTTCTAGAGAATGGGTCTTTTCAGTTGAGTCACTCAAAGACTGATCTTTTTGTTCTTTGATATCTAACTCCCTCTTTTCAGGAGATTCTGGTACTAACGATGAAGCTGATTGCTCTTCGGCAGTAGTAATTGATGATTCAATCACTGCTTCTTCGTGTGTTTCGATACCAACAGCTTCGGAGGTTGATTCTTGAAGCGGATCTTCATCTACCTCTTTGGTAGATGTATCCACCACATCTATACTCTCAGTTTCAATTTGTTGCTCTAGATCAAAGTGCTTTAATACTTTAGAAATGGTTTCTTCATCGAGCTTTGCATTGGGGTGTACAGTCTTTAGTGGAGGTTCGATTGTTTCTAGATAGGCGGTTACCGACTGAATAGATAAGTCATATTCTCTTGCTAGGCTGCTTATTCTCATTTCCGATGCTAGGTCTACTTGATCAAAGGGTTATATCTGTTTTATTGGGTTCCGACCCAAAGACCCTGTTAAGATCTTATCGTTTCTTCTCTTTGTAAAGCTAAGGACCTTGATTTTTATAGCTGTGAGCTTGAAGAGATTTTTCTACTTCCTACGAAAATCAAATTAACCTGGCCCAGCTAAATCGGTATCTAGCTTAAACCGGATGATCACTTTCTTTTTGGAAATACTTTCAAACAATGGCCTCAACACTTGTTTCGCATTTTCCTTAGTTTGTTCCAAAATTCCTGTCTCCAATGCGGTTTTTTTGATTTCCCGCTCCGCAGCTTGGTATAATTCCTGGACAAATTTTGACCTCTCGTCTACAGGTAGATAGTTGATTTGTAGATCATACAACCTCGACTTTTCCAGGTCGATCTTGAAGTAACACATCTCAGGACCTGGTAGTAAAACCACTAACGTATCATTTTTTTCGCTAAGGTCCTCTGGTTTGATCCTGGACAGATCGATACAGCCTGTAGCACTTCCTTGACTTATGAGTACAGCTTTTGAATCTGGTGCGATCTTGTATTTGAAAAATCGCAGATCCACTATATCACCAACCCTCTTGACTTCTGTGACTTCCTGAAAGCTGTATTTTGCTAGTTCAAGTTTGCCCATCTGCTCCACTTTCGTGAGTAGGGTACTTTGATATAACTCCTTTGGCTCTTCAATTCTTTCTATCAAAGAACTGTGATTAAAGGAAATCCAAAGCAGTGCGAGTATCAGTAAGATCCAAGGAAGAATTCTCACGACAATGCGAGCTCCCAGCATTTGGATTAAGCCTGGTAGGTTACCGCTTTGATGGCTTCTACTGTTCGTTGAACGTTTGGCAGCACCTCTTCAATCAATGTAGGTGCATAGGGTAGCGAGACGTCTTTATTGGTAATCCTATGAATGGGTGCATCGAGATAGTCAAACGCATTTCGCTGGATGTGATGACTCAACTCAGAGGAGATGGAGGCCAGCGGCCATGCTTCTTCTACAATGACCATCCTGTTGGTTTTTTTCACTGATTCAATCAATGTTTGATAATCAATGGGGCGTACAGTTCGCAGATCTATCACCTCTACATCTGTTCCATCTTTAGCCAACTCATCGGCTGTTTCCAGTGCTACCTTCATCATTTTTCCAAAAGAAACCAACGTTACGTCACTCCCTTCCCTTACAATATTTGCCTGGCCGATCTCAAGTAGGTATTCTTCTTCGGGTACTTCTCCTTTGTCTCCGTACATCAGTTCTGATTCCATGAATATAACGGGATTTTCATCTCTGATAGAAGTTTTGAGAAGCCCCTTGGCATCATATGGATTGGACGGCACTACTACTTTAAGTCCAGGGGTATTGGCATACCAATTTTCAAAATTTTGAGAGTGCTGCTGGCTTAACTGACCGGCATTTCCAGTTGGTCCTCTAAATACAATAGGTACCTGATACTGGCCTGCCGACATTGAAAGCATTTTTGCTGCGCTATTAATTACCTGATCTATGGCGACTAATGAGAAATTAAAGGTCATAAATTCGATGATAGGCCTTAGTCCACTCATCGCTGAGCCTACGCCAACACCGGCAAAACCCAATTCGGTGATGGGGGTATCGATAACTCGCTTGGGTCCGAATTCATCTAGCATTCCCTGGCTCACTTTGTAAGCACCATTATATTCCGCAACTTCCTCTCCCATGAGATACACATTTTCATCTCTTCGCATTTCTTCACTCATGGCCTCACCGAGGGCTTGCCGGAATTGTATTTCTCTCATTTTTCGTTGGTTATTTAAAAGCGCTAAAATAAATCATCCTTAGCATCATTCTATTTGATGATGCACAAAAAAAGCCTTTCCAATTGCTGGAAAGGCTTTTTTGCAAGAATATTTGTTCTTACTTCACTGCTTCATTAACCGCATCAGCGAAGTTTGCAAATTCAAGGTCATTTAATGCCTTGTCTTTGTAAGCCGGCTCAGCTTTTACCGCATCCTTCAGGTTGCTAAGAACATCTGAAGCTTTGTTCTGTCTTGCAGCAGAAACTGCCAATAAGTAGCTAGCATCAGCACTCTTCACCTTGGCAAAGTCGCCATCTGCAGCAGTATAGCTTCCACTTAGTAGATTGGCAAGACCTTTATCAAACTGTGCTGCATCATCTAGTTTTGCTGAAGCAAAAGAAGCTTTTGCCATGTCATACTTGGCCATCCTTACTTCTAAGGCACCTTTCATAGCGGCTACTGCACTATTTATTTCATTGCTACCTGATACGTCTTTGAGTGTTTCATAAGCTTCTTCGTAATTGCCCTGCAATACTTTTACTGCACCCATGTTAGCCGCAATCATCGGGCTTTCTTCTTTTTTCATCGCAATTTCTAGCTGAGTAGAGGCTCCGTCCAACTTAGACATGTCGCCTTTCTTAGCTAGCTCAATATGAACCGCTGCAAGGTTGTTATGCGCTTGCCACATTCCGGAGGCGTCAGCAGCCGCTTTGTAAATTGCTGCCTTCTCCTCTAGGGAAGGAGTCAAAGTGGCGCTATACATTAGTTCTTCAAAGGTCAAGGTATCAGCGTCTGCACTTCCCTTGGTGATTTCCTTAGATAATAAGGCAATTTGCGCACTGGACTTCTTAGGCTTTACAGTAAGCACATTAGTCTTAGCACTTCTGAGGCCAGGGTAAACGTCTTTGAAAACCATTTTGTAGGTGGAAAGCTTTTTCATTTCCTTCTCTTTGTCCACAAAAGTTCCGGTTCCATTGATGATTCTGTTGTACTCTTTTTTCTCGTCAGCACTGATGCCATCGTATGCCGCCAAAGCTGCTTTAAAAGCAGTCCAGTTTTGCACAACCGGCTTAAGGATAAAGTCAATTGAATCTGACATTCCTTTATAGTCGTAGCGCTTCATTCGATCTCGATAGAAAGACTCGATAGTTGCTGCTCTATCTTCTGACAAATCACTGTTTATTGTTTCTGTACCTTCCGGCGAGTGAGTACCAGTAATGGTTACAGTACGTGTCACGTTTTTCTCTGCAATGAAAGCGCTAAGATCGTCTCGTTTAGATCGATTAGACTCACCTTCATAAGACAAAGAGGTTCTTAAACTTGATCTGCCTTGGTCAAAATAAAAATTCACGTTTGTTGGGATAAGCTCTTCTTTGTCATTGTAACCATGTGCTGCATAAGAGGCCATAGAAACATCTTTTACCCAAGTGCTTGTCATGATAAGGCCAGTAGCCACCTGTAAACGATCCGAAGTTTTGGACTTTCCGCTTCTGGTATCTGTAGCTACTCCTTCAATGAACAATGTACCAGGATTCATACCGTCCTCGTAAGGGAATGAAAAGCTCTCAGTTTTTCTAGATGCTGTTGAAGAACTATTAGGAAAGTCAGAAGCATTAAATACTACTGACCCTACGTTTACTTCTTGATCTCCGTATACATAAATTGTATTAAGCGTAAAGCTTGTTTTTGAAGGAAGTATTTTTGCAGGTAATTCTGCGCTCATGTCAAACGGTACTGCACCACCATGAACCTCCAGCGGATTCGGGTCTACTTGCAAATCGTTCTCCTGAGCCAATTTGATCATTTTATTTAGCTTACAACCAGAAAGCAGGGCTATTCCGATCAAAGCAACCATGGCTAGGTTAAGTTTTTTCATTTTTCTAAATTTTTGATTGTACAAACAATAAATAGTATGTTTCTAAGATAAAATTTGATCCAAAATTAATCGAAATATTCTTATATGAAGTCCCTAAACATGCAATATGGTTTGCATGTTCGTATCTTTAAACCATTAATGGAAACGATTTACAGTATTCAAGGCATAATTGAGAAAAACGCTTTTGGTGTTTGTACGCGCTTGGGAGAGAAGTTGCGAATTCCCACTTACAGTATTCGTGTTCTGTTTATCTATTCTTCATTCATCGCGTTTGGGTCTCCACTGCTTTTATATCTGGGTTTGGCTTTTGTTATGAACTTTAGAAAACACATGAGAAGAAGAGATACTTTGTGGTATTATTAATTTAACCACAGTGTGTCTTCCCAAATAAGTTGATTAAGAGATGTTTTCCTATCTCTCCTCATTCACTTCGAGAATAAATCTTTGTAGGTCTTTTTTCCTTTAATGTAGTAGCCCCAAACCAAGTGGGGATTACCTGATAAACTTGAAGTATACTTTCGTTTTCGAATGTTTTTTCCCAGAATTACTACAGACCTTAAATGCGCTTTGAATACCGAAACCCCATGCCTCCAGTTTCCTTCCAAAATGAACTTGATTGCAGCTACCCAATCTAGTAGTATTCTTGCCGGTACTTTTACAGCCAATTCCGTCACAGGTAGGTTCTTAATCAGCATTGAAAGACCATTTCGAAAATTGAGGTAAGTTTTTGTTGGGCTTAATTTTGATAATGTGCCCCCTCCTACATGATACACGGTTGATTTTGGGATTGCTCTTGTCTTATAGCCCATACTTCTTGTGCGCCAGCATAAGTCAATTTCTTCCATGTGAGCAAAAAAGTCTGGGTCAAGACCTCCAGCTTCGAGAAAGACCTTTCTTCGTATTGCCAAACATGCCCCTGTAGCCCAGAATACATCAATGGCTTCATCGTATTGTCCTTGATCAATCTCTATGTTGTCAAATATCCTGCCTCTGCAATAGGGATAGCCCATGAAATCTATAAAACCACCGCTAGCTCCGGCATATTCAAAGAAATTCTCGGAATTGTAATCTTTGATTTTTGGTTGACAAGAAGCGTATTCAGGATTGTCTTTTAAAAACCCAATGAGTGGATTCAGCCAACCTACAGTGACTAGCACATCTGAATTTAAAAGGACTACAAATTCCGAATCAAGTTGACTTATTGTCCTATTGTATCCCCCGGAATAGCCATAATTTCTTTCTAGCTCGATGACTTCAACCTCTGGGAAAGATCTTCTAAGTAAAGCCAAAGAGCCATCATTTGACTGATTATCAGCGACAACAATTTTTGCCGATTTTGAATTAGCTACAACAGCAGGAAGAAATTGCTCAAGATACTTCTCCCCATTATAATTAAGGATTACAACCGAAGTGCTGGTCACAT
>JBCCLV010000042.1:0-30538 GCA_039026695.1 Bacteroidota bacterium | reverse complement strand
GAGGCTAGACTTACTCCACTACCCCCTGAGATATTCAGGTTGCCACCGCTTACAGACAGATCCTGCTCATCGGTATTGGCTTCAAAGCCGTCCTGCAAGGAACTTAGTTGCACTGTCTGTGGTGCTTCGCCATCGCCTTCCAGTGATAGACGAAGCTGCGTACCACTTAATTCTAAAAGGTCAACAGTCTGATCGTCTGTTCCTGTACCATCTTGAAGTGAGGCTAGACTTACTCCACTACCCCCTGAGATATTCAGGTTGCCACCGCTTACAGACAGATCCTGTTCGTCTGTATTGGCTTCAAAACCGTCTTGAATGTCCACCAAATCAATTACTGGATTGGTTTGGTTTGGGATGTTTAGGGTCAGCTCTGTTCCAGATACAGAGCCCGAAGTAACAAAATCATTACCATCTGAGCCACCGGCAGTCAGGTTATCAATATCTACCTGGATCTCGGCCAGGGCATCTTGTACATTGTCTGCACTTAGGTTAGTAATGCTAGCCACATCAACTTCTGATGCAACCTGATCATCTGTACCCGTACCGTCTTGCAATGAACTTAACTGCACCGTCTGTGGTGCTTCGCCATCGCCTTCGAGTGATAGACGAAGTTGAGTACCGCTTAACTCCAGAAGGTCGACGGTCTGATCGTCTGTTCCGGTACCATCTTGAAGTGAGGCCAGACTTACTCCACTACCCCCAGAAATATTCAGGTTGCCGCCACTTACAGACAGATCCTGTTCATCAGTATTGGCTTCAAAGCCGTCTTGAATGTCCACTAAATCAATTACTGGATTGGTTTGGTTTGGGATGTTTAGGGTTAGTTCGGTACCAGAGACTGAGCCCGAGGTAACAAAGTCATTGCCATCTGACCCACCGGCAGTCAAGTTATCAATGTCTACCTGGATCTCAGCCAGGGCATCTTGTACATTGTCTGCACTTAGGTTAGTAATGCTAGCCACATCAACTTCTGATGCAACCTGATCATCTGTGCCTGTACCGTCTTGAATCAATGCTAGGCTTACTCCACTACCTCCTGAGATATTCAAGTTGCCACCGCTGACAGACAGATCCTGCTCATCCGTGTTGGCTTCAAAGCCGTCTTGAATGTCCACCAAATCAATCACCGGATTGGTTTGGTTTGGGATGTTTAAAGTCAGTTCGGTACCGGAGACTGAGCCCGAGGTAACGAAATCATTACCGTCTGACCCACCGGCGGTCAGGTTATCAATATCTACCTGGATCTCAGCCAGGGCATCTTGTACATTGTCGGCACTCAGGTTGGTGATACTGGCAACGTCTACCTCGGAGGCTTCTTGATCATCTGTGCCTGTACCGTCCTGAATCAATGCTAGGCTTACTCCAGTGCCGCCTGAGATATTCAAGTTGCCACCACTTACGGACAGATCCTGCTCATCCGTATTGGCTTCAAATCCGTCTTGAATATCCACCAAATCAATTACTGGATTGGTTTGGTTTGGGATGTTCAAGGTCAGTTCTGTGCCAGAGACAGAACCTGAGGTAACAAAATCATTACCATCTGACCCACCGGCAGTCAGGTTATCAATGTCTACCTGGATCTCAGCCAGGGCATCTTGTACATTGTCTGCACTTAGGTTGGTGATACTGGCAACGTCTACCTCGGAGGCTTCCTGGTCATCTGTGCCCGTACCGTCCTGAATCAAAGCAAGGCTTACACCAGTGCCGCCTGAGATATTCAGGTTGCCACCACTTACAGACAGATCCTGTTCATCAGTATTGGCTTCAAAGCCGTCTTGAATATCTACCAAGTCGATCACCGGATTGGTTTGGTTCGGGATGCTTAAGGTCAGTTCGGTACCAGAGACAGAGCCTGAGGTAACAAAATCATTACCGTCTGACCCACCGGCAGTCAGGTTATCAATGTCTACCTGGATCTCGGCCAGGGCATCTTGTACATTGTCTGCACTTAGGTTGGTGATACTGGCAACGTCTACCTCGGAGGCTTCCTGGTCATCTGTGCCCGTACCGTCCTGAATCAATGCTAGGCTTACTCCAGTGCCGCCTGAGATATTCAAGTTGCCACCACTGACAGACAGATCCTGTTCATCCGTATTGGCTTCAAAGCCGTCTTGCAGCACATCGAGGTTTACGCTATTTCCTCCTTCTATAGAGAGCGTCGTACTGCTGAGATTGATGGTTTGATCATCTGTTTCTGTCTTGATGTATCCAAATGCAGCGATCTCACCATCCGAAAGTTGTGTATCGGTATCAATCGGGCCAAGATCGATGGTATTTCCCCCGGAAATTGATAGGTCAGTCCCAACTAAACTAAGGGTTTGTTCATCGGTATTTGCACCCATAAAAGGTGCCAGATCAATATCAGTAGAGGAAGGATTGTTGGTAATACGAAGCAAATTGCCATCTAATTCCAGGTCTTGAATTTCATTTGCCGGATCAGCATCTGCATCCTCCACATCATCTCCATCCGATACTCCTGTAGGTACATTCTGAAGGTCAGCAAAATCACCTGAAAAATCGTCCGTAACATCTGTATCGTATCCAGCAACGTCCGCAACAGTCAGAAAACCATTGTTTTGAACAAAGGCGTCCACTTCACTTTCTGTAAGCTGGGTGTTTTGGTCACCATCGGCCAGATCTGCAGGAATGCTGGCTATTTCATTCCAATCTACACCATCTTTCAAATTGGCGGGAACAGAGGGGTCGCTTTCATTTTGTAGGTAGCCATTGTTATCTGCAAAAGCATCTACTTCTGCTTCCGTCAACTGTGTATTAGTATCCAGAAAGCTCAGGTCGATGGTACTTCCGCCACTAATTGTAAGCTCAGTACCAACCACCTCAATGTCTTGTATCTCATTGGTTGCATCAAGGTCACCAGTGTTGGATATCTCACCATCTGTAATTTCAATACCTTCTCCTGCCGTGAGGTTGACAGCCGTCTGCATAGAGACCCATTGCGAATTGATCCAGAAGTAGAATGCGTTGAGATCCGTGTCGTAGACGAGCAGGCCGTTTTCACTTGCTGTAAGATTACTCGTAAAAGCTGTAGCAGTCCGTTGTGTAGTTGTCAATTTCGGAACCAGCAGACCTTGGTTATTGCCGGGGCTTACCAATTCAAGAACCGCATTTGGATTGGGCGTCTCCACGCCGACTCCCACGCCTTGCGTTTTAGCTTCTTTAAGAAGCACTAGGATCGCTGCAAAAATTAGCAGCATTTTGGGTGTACTCATAATGATCGATTTTGGTAGTTAAAAAATCAACTCCTTTGGGACAAGAGCTGTACGAAACTGCCTTAAACAATCATTTTCTTGTTCACCCACCCAGGGTGATTTTGCATTTTTGACAACAACTAATGCGAAAAATCCCTCGTAAGGGCAATCAGTCAGTAAGCACGTTGGTAATAAATGTACTCTTTGTAGCAAGCCATACTAAGAGAAAAATAGCTGCCCATTTTAGATAAACGTAGTAGAAGTCTGTGGTGTCTTTGTATCGGGTCTCTTTGATTTCCGCTTTTTCAAGTTGATCAATTTCGTTGAATACACTTATAAGTGCGTCCTTGTCCGATACACGATAGAATTTTCCGTTTCCGATTTTAGCTATCTCACGTAATGTGCTTTCATCAAATTGGTTTTCAACCATTCTGGGCCTTCCGAAAAAGTCCGTCCCGAAAGGAACTTTACCTTCACGTCCAATGGCAATGACATACATTTTTATGTTGTATGCGTTTGCCAGATTTGCAGCTGTGATTGGGTCTACATTACCGGCGGTGTTATCCCCATCGCTGAGCAAGATCATTACCTTAGACTCGGATACTGATTCTCGTAAAAAGTTGATTCCGGAAGTAATGGCATTACCAATTGCGGTCCCTCGGCTTTCAATCTTATCAAAGTCGATATCGCTGATCATCTCATGAAGCAATCCATAGTCTGTGGTCAGCGGACAGGTGGGGAGTGCATCTCCCGAAAAAATCACCAGGCCAATACGATCCTGAAATCGTCCTTCCAAAAAATCATTTGCTACCTCCTTCGCTGCTTCAAGTCTATTGGGTGGGAAGTCTTCAATACGCATAGACTCTGAAATGTCTATGTTTAATACAATATCTATTCCCTCGCTCCATTGCTCTACCTGCTCATTGGTGGTTTGAGGCCGAGCCAAGCTCACGATGATCAAAGCCACACTCAAAATGAAGAAAATAGGTGGGACGAATCGTAAATAGGTAATAAAGTCGCTTTTGAGATTTTTCTTAGTAAGGGCGATTGGCAGCTTTCGCTTGAATTGGATAGATAAGAGCCAACGTAAAAGCAATAGTAGCGGCAGCAACCCTAGCACATAAAGCCAAAAAGGAGATTGCCAGTCGAAGCTTCGTAAAACCTCGAGCTTGAACCAATCAGGTGAAAACCACTGCTGCGCTTTACTTTCCATATTTAATTTCAGCTACCCTCTTCTGAAAGCGGTCCCCGGTAAAATCCTCCATCTGCTGGAAATCGTGGTGTAAGTTTTCCTGCACTCGTCTTCCGTATACTACCCTATCAACTGCTTTGAGCGGCTTCTCTAGTTCCTTAGTAAATTCAAAATCAAGGATTTCCTTGGTAGTGGCACTTTTGAAAGCCAGCTTGTCTAGACGCTGTTGGTAATTTTTCCAACTCGCAAGTGCCTGTTCTGCAATCTCGGGCTGTGGATCTACCTTCAAACGCTGTATGTGCTTGGTAAACACGTCAGAAAACGAATGATAATCTTTCTCCAACTTTTTCACCTTGAAATAGATAAGGAGACGTTTTCCAAAAATTAAAAGAAGGATCAAGGATAGAAGTAGTAATCCCCCTAGCGCATAATAGAGCAATGGGTAATTGAATTGGGTATCAATCACCTGAAAGTCAAGATTGGTTTTCAAACTGGTAGTGTCAGTCACAATAGTCGCGAGCTCCCTTAGATAAATAGAGTCTAATGGGGAATTTAAAACCACAGAATCGGCTTCACTGAGCGCCACCACATCCAGAGAAAGCAATTGAGTTGGCTCTATTTCAAAAGATTGTAGCGTGTAGATCGTGCTATCAAAAGCAAGCCCTTCTCTGATTTGTGTAGGAAAGAACTGCTTGCTTGAAAACTCGAAAGGCGAAAAAGGACTTGTGCTATCAGGGAAAATCAGTTGCTGTTCTAGAGGATAGCGCGCTGTGATCCAATATTGAACCTCTTGTCCGATCATTAAACTATCCTGTACAAAACCTCCCCCCACTTCAATCTCCTGAGAAGTAGCCATCTTAGATTGACAAAGAAGGAACAGAAAAAGTAGCTTACCGAGTCCTACGCGCATTGCCTCTATTTCTATGTCTAAACAATCGGATTAATTTGGGAATGTAATCGTCTTCGGTTCCAATGGCTACATAATTCACATCGTTTCGTTTACAGAAATCTTCCAACGAGTGTTTGTTCTTACCGTGCGTTTTTTCGATTGCGCTTTTAAACTCAGCGGAAGATGTATTCAACCAAACGGTCTTACCAGACTCTTTGTCCAGCAAGGGTACGATTCCTAAATGAGGAATCGCTGCTTCGCTCTTATCGGAAATATGCACCACTACTAAATCATGCTTTCGCGCCAAGCCGCGCATACTGTGAGTAAAATCTTCATCAATAAAGTCTGAAACCAAAAACACAATGGCCTTTCGATTGAGGAGATTAAGCGTATACTTTATTGCGCCATCCAGATTTGTCTTTTTGGACTTGGGTTTGAGCGCAAAGAGTCTGTTAATGATTTCATATGCATGCTTGATACTCTTACCTGGCTTAATATAATCTTCTACCTGATCCGAATAAGATAGGACCCCTACTTTACTACTTTCTCTAATGGCGGAAAGTGCCAATAGCCCGGTTACTTCTTTAGCCAGGTCAATTTTTTGCCTCTTGTCTTTGCCAATTTCCTGCGAAGCGGAAACATCAAGCAGAAAAAATACAGTTTGCTCTTTCTCTTCAATGAAAGTTTTCATGAAGGTACCATGACCTTTGGCAGTAACTCTCCAGTCAATGTTCCTAATGTCATCTCCCCACTGATAGGGTCTTACATCATCAAACTCCAGTCCCGAACCTTTAAAAATGGAGTGATAGTCTCCTTGCATCTGGGAATTGATTGCTTTTCTGATACGGATCTCGTATCGCCGAAGTTTTTTGATAATGTCCTTCATAGGATACTAAAGCCCAAATCTGGCATCAAAATGGTTCGAAGGTAGTTTTAAGGACATGTATGATCTTTGCGGCATGACAACCAAACTCCAAAATTATAACCTCAAACAGTTTCCGTCGATTCTGAAAAGTACTTTTTTGCTTTTGCTAGTTGTATTACTCGCCTGTGGTGGCGCAGAAAAACCAGAAGACCTATTGTCACCTGAGCAAATGACAAAAATTTTGATGGAAGTGCACATATTGGAATCCAAAGTAAGCGAACTGCCCGTAGTGCCCTCAGACTCGAAATTTGCAGTTTTTAATCACTTTGAAAAGCAGCTTTTCGAAGCGCAGAATGTCTCTGCCGAACAGTATGAATCGAGCTTCAAGTACTACCTGGACCACCCGAAAGAGTTCGAGAAGATTTACAATACCGTGGTAGATAGTCTTCTGCAAAAAGAGAAGTTGGCCGGAGAGTGAATACATACCCCAAAAAAATAGCTACGCATCTTGGCTTTGAAGAAATCAAAAGGCTTCTAGTCAGATTTTGTCAAAGTGAAAAAGGCGCATCGATTGCCAACAGGATAAGTCCTACATCCAAGTTGGAAGTAATACAAAGGTGGCTCAAGCAAGTACAGGAAATAGGCCTGCTCAAAGCAGATACAAAAGCAAGCATATCTTTCGAGTTTGTTGATTTCGAATCGCACCTTACCCGGCTCAAGGTTCCGGGTACCTTTCTAGATCCTGGCCATTTTCATGATCTCAAGCGCGGTATCGTAGCAGTGGCTTCCTGGACACTTTTACTAGAAAATCGGAGACTAGACTTTCCAGAACTAGCGCTACTGGCAGCAGAAATTGAAGTAGATGCACGACTGGTAGATACAATAGAGCAAGCGATAGATGATCGTGGGGAGGTGAGGGACAATGCATCACCAGAATTATCAAAAATCCGAAGAAGCATTTCTAAAAGTGAGCAGGCGGTGAGAGTCGCCATCCAGAAAGTGCTGAAGAGAGCAAAATCGGATGAGTATACTGATGAAGATAGCACACTTACAGTGCGAGACGGGAGACTAGTAATCCCCATTAAAGCCGAGCATAAAAAAAGAATTCCAGGGTTTGTACATGATGAATCTGCCACAGGACAGACGGTCTATCTGGAACCTGGTGAGGTACTGGACCTCAATAACCAAGTGCAGGAACTGAAATACAGGGAGCGCCGTGAAGTAATCAAAATCCTGCTTACGCTTTCAGATAAGGTGAGAAATAGTCTGGAAGGACTTACCAAAGGCGTGACCTTGATAGAGAAACTTGACCTGATCTATGCCAAGTATAAACTACAAAATGAACTGGACGCGACCATCCCGGAGGTAATTGGAAGCTGCTCTTTTAGGCTATTGAATGCACGGCATCCATCCTTGTTACTAGCGGCCAAAGAGAGCGGCAAAAAGGTGATACCTTTAAATCTCGAACTCACCAGAGAAAATCGCATCCTGATCATTTCAGGTCCTAACGCTGGAGGAAAATCAGTAGCATTGAAGACAGTAGGACTGCTTCAGTACATGATACAATCAGGCCTGCCTGTACCTGTACATGAGGAGAGTAAAATGGGTGTATTCGAATCAATTTTCATTGATATTGGTGACACACAATCCATAGAAGACGATCTAAGTACGTATAGCGCTCACCTTACTTCCGTCAAGCACTTTTTACAATACGCCAATAAATCAACGCTTTTTCTGATCGACGAATTTGGGAAGGGTACCGAACCCCAGTTTGGTGGCGCAATCGCTGCTTCGGTCCTTCACCAGCTCAATGAGAGTAAGTCCGTGGGGATCGTGACTACACATTATCAAAATCTGAAGAAGATTGGAGAAGAAACAGCAGGGCTGATCAATGGCGCAATGAAGTATGATCAAGAAGCACTAGAGCCGCTTTTCGAGCTGGAAGTAGGAAGGCCAGGTAGTTCTTTTGCTTTCGAAATAGCCAGAAAAATAGGTCTGCCGGAAAAGATCATAGAAGAGGCCAAGCGAAAGTTGGGTACCTCGCAGGTAGATTACGATCAACTACTCAACGAGCTGGAACAGGAAAAGCACAAATTTGAGAAGCTAAGTAAGGAAGCAGCTCAAAATCAGTCAGCAGTGGTTAATATGAGAAAGGAGTACGAATCTTTGAGAAAAATGCTTGAAGATGACCGGTCCAAAGTGCTGAAGGAGGCAAAACAGGAGGCGAAGCGAATATTGCAGGAAGCAAACAAAGACGTAGAAAAAGTGATTCGCGAAATCAAAGAGCACAAAGCCTCAAAGGACCAGACGAAGCGGGCACGTGCACATTTAGATGAGAAGAAGGCAGCATTAACTGACCGGGAAACCAAAAAAAAGGTTTCACTAAAAGAAGGAGATTCTGTCTCAGTGGCGGGCCAAGACACAGTAGGAAAAATCCAAAAAATAAATGGAAAGCAGGCTGAAGTACTGTTTGGCTCATTAAGGTCTATCGTGTCAGTGGATAAACTAGAAAAGACAACAGAAACCCCGCAGGTCATCTACCGAAAGAAGATGAAAAAGCTGGGAATAGACGTCTCAGATAAGATGGCTCATTTCCAACATGAATTGACAATTAGGGGGATGCGAGCTGAAGAGGCTATGGGCAAGGTGGAAACTTTTTTGGACGAAGCGCTCCTGCTAGGTGTCGACCAAGTAAGGATCGTTCACGGCAAGGGATCCGGGGTTTTAAGAGATCTTGTACGAAATATCAGCCGATCACACCCCAGTGTTTCTTCTGTAGAAGATGAACATGCCGATCGCGGAGGAGCAGGTATCTCGATTGTACATTTAGCCTAAATAGTCGCATTCACTTGCAAACCAAAAACTAAGTATGGATTTGATAGAAGCGATTGGGTGGTTGGGAGCAGCTCTTTTACTATTGGCCTTTGTTTTGAATTTATTTAAGAAGATACAAGCAGAGGACAATCTGTACCTCTTACTGAATTTGGCTGGATCGCTCCTGCTGTTGTATAATGCATACCAAAATAACGCCTTACCGTTTGTGGTTGTAAATCTGGTTTGGGTGATCTTTTCGGCAGTTCGTCTAGTCAAGAAGTAATTTCTCACCCTTGATATAGATCTCTGTAACTACCATTTTCAAAAACTTTGCATTGAATTGAATTTTTCAAGACCTGCGGCTTAAGTAACGGTTTACCCAACAAAACCCTCCCACATTCTTGTATCCCTTCTATGATTGAGGGATGCGGATGGATAAGTTCAGCAAGTTCCTTTATGCTTTTGCCCTGCGAGATGAGGAGTGCAACTGCCTGGATGGCGCTAGATGCATGCTCACCCACCACACGCATACCAAGAATATTCATATCATCATCATTCGATACCAGTACCTTGATAAAACCTTCTGTATTGCGCATAGCAGTAGCCCTGGAAATGGTCTCGTAGTTCAAGCTCACAAGCCGGTATGATAAGCCTGCCTTTTGTGCCTGGATCTCATTCATCCCCACCCCTGCAATCTCTGGCTCCAAGAACATAATCGTAGAAATATTACTGTAGATGAGTGGCTGCTCCGGCTTACCAAAGATTCGCTCTACAGCATACCTGCCTTCCAGTTCTCCTACGTTCACCAGAGAGATATCGGCAGTGATATCACCAACTGCGTAAATATTAGAAATGGATGTTTGTGTAAGGTCATCTTTGATACCTCGATCATCTACTTCCAGCCCTAGTGCTTCATCAATTAAATTGTGGTATTCCGGAACTCTACCGATGGATACCAAAGCCTTTTCTACTTCAAAGGATTCTTTGGCCCCATTCAGGTACTCAAGCTGGTACTTAACATGCCCATCTTGAATCTCCAAATCCAATAACCTGGAATTCCTGTGGATTAAAACATCTTTTGCTTCCAGATTCTTCTCTATGATCTGCACAACATCCTGGTCCTCAAAGGGGAGAATTCGATCCCCTTTGTCGATCAAGTGCACTTTAGTCTGACCAAAATTGGAAAAGATCGTAGCAAACTCGCATCCGATCACTCCAGCACCTACGATGACAATCGACTTGGGAAAATCTGTAAGATTGGCCAATCCATCACTGGTAAAAATGGTTTGCTCATCAATCGGCCAGTGAGGTAACTTCCTAGGTTTACTTCCAGTGGCCAATATGATATGATCGGCTTCCAAAGTGTTTACCTGAGCCTCTGTTTTAATTTCTACCTGATTTCTTCCAGTTACGCGGGCCTGTCCTTGAATGTATTGAAAAGTGTCTGCTCCCAGCCCTGCATTTATTTCCTCCAAGTGATGTGTAAGAAGCTTAACACGCTGGTCTACAGCGCCCATTACCTCTTCGTTGATTTTCTCATACTTAAAAAACGGCTCTTGCAGGTTGAGCGCCCCTTTATGTAGATTGATCATCCTCGCATCTCGAGATATTTCCCACCAAGTTTTGCTCCACAGTGCTCCCTGATGGATACCAGCCCCTCCAAGCTTGCCTTTTTCTACGAGCGCTACTCGTTTACCAAAATCCAGAGCACGCATAGCTGCAGCATACCCGGCAGGTCCTGCACCAATCACACAAACATCAAATTTTTCCATCTGCCTCAGGTTGATTTATCCTAAGATACGATTTATCAATTCAAAAATCTATCGAGTGAGCCTACGGAACCGGGTCGTAGCCCTTTCCTCCCCAAGGATGACATTTACTTATTCGCTTTAGCCCTAACCAAACACCTCTGATTCCATGCTTCTGAATCGCTTCTTTGGTGTACTGCGAACAGGTAGGTGTAAATCTGCAAGTACTTGGAAATAGTGGCGATATCACGTATTGATAAAATAAAATTGGTAGGATCAGGATTTTCTTTACGAGCGAATTCACAGCATAAAGGTAAGAATCAAAAAACTTGGAATAACGAAATAAAATCGCTCTGTTTGCCCGCTTGCCAAGGTAGCGCTTGCATGTTTTTTTGACCCTTAACATCATTGAAAAAGTATATTCTCGGCCTTTTCGTGGGTTTGCTGGCGCTTAGCACATTTTCTCAAAGTGTTGAGGACTCCTTGTACGTGATAAATATCAGGATCGAAGGAAATAAAAAGACCAAAGGCCGGATCATCGAGCGCGAACTTACCTTTTCTGCTGATTCCTATTACACACGTAATGAACTGGACAGTCTTTTTGAGTGGGATCGAAACCGGATTTATAATACCAATCTCTTTAATACAGTTGATTTCAGCTTAGTGGAGCAACGTGGCGATTCTGTGACTGTGCTCCTCACAGTAGAAGAGCGATGGTACTTTTACCCCATACCTTTCCTAAGACTTATTGATAGAAATATCAGTGACTGGTGGGTAAATCGTGATCGCGACCTAAGCAGAATCAACTATGGCATTCGGTTGTCTCAGTTCAATTTCCGAGGAAGAAATGAGCTGCTTAGGGTTGTGTTACAGTCCGGTTTTACATCGGGATATGGACTTTTTTACAACATCCCAAACCTGGATAAAAAGCAAAACCATGGCCTACTATTGAGAAGCAGCTTTTCGAGAGCCAGAAATGTTGCTTTTAACACAGTGGAAAATATACCCAGATTTACGTTTGATAGTGAGGAGGTTTTGAGACGAAGCTTCACCAATATTGTGCGGCATTCCTACCGATCATCGCTGTACTCCTTCCATACTACGACACTAGCTCATACCTACGTAGAAATAGCAGATACATTAGCAAACCTCAATCCAAATTTTCTGGGAGAACAAAGGACAAAGCAGGGTCACTTCTACTTTGGACATGCATTTCGCTACGATAAGCGTGATAATGTGAACTATACCCTGGAAGGCACCCGGTTTTTTGTTGGATTTTTTAAGCATGGACTGGGCATACATCGCGATGGCGTAAACTACTGGAGAGGACGTGTGAGTGGTGCCAAACACTGGAACTTAAAAAACAACTTGTACGCAGCAAGTGATTTTTCTATTCTCACAACCTTCCCGCGTAGAAGAGACTACTTCAATTACTTCAGGATCGGGGTGATTCCTGAAACACTACGTGGCTTTGACCTGACGGTTGTGGAAGGAAGCTCCTATGCAATCCAGCGGAATGAACTAAAGTACAGGCTCTTTAAAAGAAACTTCAAGTTTTTGCCAATAGACCAGTTTAGGGACTTTCCTATCAGTGTTTTCTGGAAAGTTTACTATGACCATGGCTATGCGCAAGGTTTTCCCAACTATACTGGCAGCGAACCTTTACAGAACAACTATCTGAATAGCATTGGGACAGGCCTTGACCTTCTTTTAATTTACGATTTCACACTGCGACTAGAGCTCTCTCGCAATTCGCAAAAGAATACCTTCTTCTTTATAAACTTCCTGGCTCTTATTTGACCATCGGAAGTAAGAACGGTCTTAGTCTTTACTGAATGAGAGATTTATATTGATCGGATCTTGCCGGATCAATATTGTTTAGAAGATTGTAGGCTTGTCTTCTGGTAGGCAAGGAGCTTTCGCTAAAAAGCTGAATAAGTTCCTCAGCTTTCGCATCCATAAACGAAATCATCAAAATTGATCTGGGCCTAGCTCGATTGGCTTTTTGAATTTCCGAAAGGGCAGCAATGATTGTTTTTTCCGCAGATTCTCTATCCTCCGTTAAAATGTCTAGGCCGAGTCGATGGTAACTATATAAGGCCTTGCGAATAGGCTCTAGCTGTGAACTACGAAGGTTTTCCACCAGCCAGTAGCGATTTCTTATGCTATTGAACTGTTGCCAGCCTCGGATATTAAGGTCCTGGACATTATTCACAATTTCAAACGCCTGCTCAAAGTAAGGATTACCGCCAAGCTCTTCGTAGGTATCATAGTCAAACCCTAAAATCATGTACGCGTAATAGGCCAAGAGAGAAGTGATATTGTTTACGAAAGCATTGTTTTCGTTGTACAGGAGTGGTTGGGATTGCAGGTACTCAAACTGCCAATCACGGTCAGCAAAATTCATCACCACTGATTCATAGGCAGAATTGTAGACAGGTCTGCTTGATAAGATTTGTACAGAAGCTCCAAAAACACCTACGCTCGGCATTTCACTTACAGTAATCAAGATGTTACAATTGATCACCTCCTCATCCTCAAATTCATCTTCTGTCCATTTGGTGGTATTGAGAAATTGAGCAAACTCCGATTCCATTTCTGAAAAAATTGCACGCTCTGTAGTTTGGACCTGCTGAGCATCTACGATGACTCTACAATTCAATTCTTGGCCCCATAGCAGATTGCAGGCAAGCACTTTCAGAAAAAATAAACTAAAGATGAGTACTATTTTCATAGGAAATTTTGATGAACATATGCGAGAATGTCCTCCGCTACGGCACGCTTATTTTTTAACTCAAATTCAACTTGATTATTATCTCGATCGTGGAAGGTCACCCGGTTGGTATCCTGCTGGAAGCCCGCTCCTTTATCGTTGAGAGAATTGAGCACAATCAAATCGAAGTTTTTCCTGCTTAGTTTTTCTTTGGCATTGGTCAACTCATTTTCAGTCTCTAGCGCAAACCCAATGTGAATCTGGTTTGTCTTTGATGCTCCCAAAATCGCTGCTATATCAGGATTTTTCACCATCTCAAGCACATAGCTATTCTCAGTTTTTTTGATTTTCTGATCAGCTGTATGTGCAGGCCGGTAGTCTGCCACAGCAGCGGCAAATATTGCTATATCGGTACCACTGTGATGATGCTTCGCTACCTCCACCATTTCCTTGGCGGTCGTTATCTCGATCACCTCAACTCTAGAAGGAACGTCATTTACCGGACCCGTGATGAAAGTGACTTCTGCACCCGCATCACGAAATGCATTTGCAAGCGCAAGGCCCATTTTACCGGAAGAGTGATTCCCAATAAATCTTACCGGATCAATTGCTTCATGCGTAGGGCCCGAAGTGATCATCACCCTTTTTCCCTGGAGTTTGCCAGCATTAGTCAAATTTTGCTTTACTGCATCAAGTAGTTCCTCAGGCTCGGCCATTCTTCCTTGTCCGCTGAGACCACTAGCAAGTTCACCATTTCGCGCATCTAGCACCTCATGCCCAAATGAGCGGAGTAAACTAAGATTTTGCTGGGTTGCTGGATGCTGGTACATATCAAGATCCATGGCTGGCGCTACCAATACCTTACACCTGGCAGACAGATAGGTAGCCAAGATGAGATTGTCGCACTGGCCACTCGCCATTTTACTCAGGGTATTTGCGCTTAGTGGGGCAATTACCATCAAATCTGCCCACAATCCCAATTCTACGTGATTGTTCCAGGAACCATCTTCCGGGTCGAAGTACCTGCTTTTTATGGGATTCTTGGAAAGGGTAGCAAGCGTAAGAGGAGAGATAAAGTCTTTTGCACTTTCTGTCATCAACACCTGTACTATGGCGCCTTCTTTTTTTAAAAGACGCACAAAAAAAGCGATCTTGTAGGCTGCTATCGAGCCACAGATCGCTACTAATATTTTTTTGCCCGCCAGCATGGCGATCAATCAATTAAGCTTCCAGACTAGCGCTGCTCTCTTCCTCAGGAACTCTAAAATTAAGCTCACCATTCAAAAATTCCTCTATGGCAGTAGTAGCTGGCTTTGGCATGCGCTCATAGAATTTTGATATTTCTATCTGCTCCCGATTCTCAAAAATTTCTTCAAGGTTATCCACCGACGAAGCAAACTCTGCCAGCTTAGCGTTTAATTCCTCTTTTTGGTTGCTGCTTACTTGGCGAGCTCTTTTTGCAATGATTGCAATTGATTCAAAGAGATTTCCAGTGGGCTCGAGAATATCTTGATTGTCTCTGGTGATGATAGAACTATTGGATTGCTGCATGAGTATGCTATTTTTTTGCGTCTGCAAAAGTAGTGATTTCTTCAATGCTTTCCGCATATATCTCCTCAGCATCCTTCAAATACTCGCTTTGGGGATATTTATCTAAAAAGCTCAAATAGATATCAATGGTCTCCTGATATCGCTCTCTTTGGATGGAACGTATGCTTTGCTTGGCCAGATCAAATGAGGTCTGCATCTTGAGAAAAGCCACTTCTTCTTGATATTTAGAATCCGGAAAATCGTTTTTAAAGTTGTCGTACACTACCAATGCCGATTTGTATCGCCGCATACGATAGTAAAGTTTGCATTCATTGTAGGCTTTCTTTTCAAGCTTTACTTGCATCTCGTCAATGGTCTTATCTGCGTCCTCAGCGTACTCAGAGTTTGGGTAACTATTGATGAAGTTTTGCATGGCTGCAATGGATTGATAAGTTACTGTTTGGTCTAGCTGATAATCAGGAGACTGCAAAAAGAGCGAATAGGCGTGCATATAGGTTGCTTCAATCAAATACTCGGACCTTCCGTAAATCCTAATAAACTCCTCAAAATGATGCGAACTTAAGATATACTGCCGCTGCTCATAGTAACAGTAGGCTAGCGTAAATTCTGCCAGTTCCGCTTCTGCTGTACCTCTAATAATCGGGCGGATTTCATCAAGCAACAACTCTGCCCTGTGGTAGTCCTTATTTTCGTAGTATTCCAGCGCAGCTTCATACTTCACCTTCCAGTCGCCACTTTTCTGAATCTTTCGAAATTTACTGCACCCCACGATGGCTGGCACCATCAGCATTAGCAGTATTAATCTTTCTATTTGCATCATCTCGCTTTGTACTCTTTCTATCGCTACTATGCTTCACTTGGGCGGCAAAACTAAAAACTATATGGACATAGGGGTTCTCGAAAAAACTACTCTTCGCCCAAGTATTTTACTTGTATCTACTTAATACCACTCAACTATCTGTATATCAAATATTTACAAACAGAAATGGCGGTAAATTATTACCCTACTACTTAAGATTTTTTAACAAGTTCTTCTTTTCTACCACTGGCGTGATGCCTTCAATATCAACACCTTTACTGGGAGGCGGAGGCACTTCCTCATCAGGAGCTCCACGAATAGGTAAAATACGCGGCGTGCCTTGTAAAACTTCTTCTAAAGATGGACGCTCATCAGATCTCCAGGAGAATCCTTGCAGCCGCTGAATATCATCTGTTAGCTCATTTGGTGGAATAAATTTTGCCTCAGGCTTCACATAAAAGGAAATATTATCTACCTCTTCATTCACCATTCGGATGGTCATGTCACTGCACAAAATTCGATTCATGCCTAGCAGGAAAATATCAGAAGGATCATTGTCATCATTCACGTAGTAAATGCTTTCACCATTTCCATTGACATAGATTTTATCAATAACAGATTCACTAAATAGCGCTTCCATATTTCTGCCTTTCACTTGATTGAAATTGAGCAATGTATCTTCGCTCGCAAGGAATGCATTCTGCTCCAGAAACATCGTTTTGATCTCGTCCTCTGTAATCTCCGCAATCACCGTGTCTCCTTTGATCTGGTTCTTTTTATTCCAGAATATCGGATCAAAATAAAAGTAGAGAAGTGAGTCCTGAAGAAAGTAAGCTGCAGAATCTGAGAGCCCTTGAAGATTAAAACGCCAAACCTTTACATTTGGATAAGCTAGTATCCTTTTTGCCGAATCATATTCACTTTCAATGGACACCAAAGTATCAGCTGAAAGATATAAGGTATCCTCCTCCAGAATTCGTCGCATCACTGCGTGTCCATACACTTTGCTTATGCCATTTTTATCGTCATTGTATCCCTCATCACCTGTGATAATTACATCATCGTTTTTGGCTGTCAGCCTTACATTTCCGGTTGCGTCATAATATTTCTTAAGGTCATCAAAAAAAAGCTCATCGGCTTCCATGTAGTAGTCTTCTGTCTCAATGTTACCACTGATAAAATCGGACTGGTCAATGGTAGTTCTGAACTCTCCCCCATCGGCATGAAGAATCGTCTCATCTTCTGTGATAATTATAGTTTTGCCAGGTGTCTTGGCCACCTTTGAGACGGTATTGTAGCGCAAGGTATCTGCTTCCAGGTCATAGTCCGGCGCATCGAGAAAAACATTGCCCCAAAATAGGGCGTAATCCTGTAACCCATAGAAATACCCAATGTCACTTTTCAAAACATTGGTAGAGTCACTGAGCGTACCTTTATTGAAGTAATTACCTACCTCAGTGTCCATATTGTAGTCCAAAAAATTAGTAACCAACTTTTGTTCTCCCTTCGTGTAGACCACATTATCTCTCAAATTCGCGTCTCGTGTGTCACCATCATAAATCAGCTTTCTTGAGGTGATCGTGACGGAATCATCAATGATCTTGACTCGGCCAAATGCCTCCATGACATTTTCTTTCACGTAGTACAAAGAACTGTCACAGTACATGGTGGAAGTCTCCTGGACAAACACCACATTACCCACCAAGCGTCGAATTTTTTGTCCCTTTTTGCGAAATTCAAAAAGCTTATCAGCCTTGTATTTGATTCGGTCACCATCTTGGGCGTATGTACCAGACAATACAATGAGAAGAGATAAAAGAAACCAAAAAAGCTTACGGGATTGCATGGCAGTCAAAATTAGTGGGAATTACTCCGAATCGAACCTGAAATTTTGCTTCTGCAGTCCGGTAATATTTTAAGACAATGATAAAATTGCATGGAAAGCAAAAACTGTGATGACTGATTTGCAAAAACAGTTCCAAGAATTTCTTACTGATCAAAAGCTACTTTTTGAAGGTGAAAAGGTGCTACTGGCAGTAAGTGGTGGATTGGACTCGATGGTGATGCTGCACCTTTTCGCTCAGACTCAATTTTCCATTGGTGTAGCACATTGCAACTTCGGTCTTCGCGGAGCAGCATCAGATCTGGACCAGAAATTCGTTGCTGATCATTGCCAAGAAAAGCAGATCCCGTTTTTTTCAAAGTCCCTTACAATCAAAGGATCTTCGGTGCAAGTGACGGCCAGAAATCTACGATATGAGTGGTTTCATGCACTTGCAGCACAAGAGGAATTCGATAAGATTGCTACTGCCCATCATTTAAATGACAGTTTTGAGACCACCCTGATGAACCTTACCCGGGGCACCGGTTTAGAAGGGCTCGCAGGAATCCCAATCAAAAACAATAGTGTGATCCGTCCTATGCTCTTTGCAAATCGAGAGAAGATCCTCGAATACGCAGTAGCTCAAAAAATAACGTGGCGCGAGGATGCAACAAATTCAAAAAAAGACTACAAACGAAATAAGATCCGTCACGATTTGATCCCGGAATTAGAAGCATTGAATCCATCTTTACTACATACTTTTTCCAATACTAATGAACGGATAAGACTTGTAAACTCAATCATCCAATCAATGACCGACCAAATTCTAAAGGAACATTGGGTGGATCAGGAAAATAGGCTCAACCTTTCGTGGATTAAAGAAACCTCAGACCTCATCTTTCTGGCAAGAATCTTATCAAAATACGGATTTAATTATACCGCTTCTCGGCAACTTTTTGAAACCAGATCTTCTCCGGGTAAAGTCTTTTTAAGCGGAGAGTTTACTGCCACTGTAGATAGGAATTGTCTGATTATTACCAGGCCAACACCTGCAAAAGCGATCGAAGCTCAACTTTGGAAAGGCGAGGAAATCCAAGTCTCAGATACTTTGATCAAGGCAGACCCTTCCGGATTGCTCGCAAGAGATCTAATACAAATGAATAAAGAGGATCTGAGTAACCCTAGCAGGGAGTTCGTAGATACAGCAAAGCTCAAGTTTCCACTAACTGTGCGCTCATGGCGTAGAGGTGACGCTTTCCATCCGCTCGGTATGACTGGCATAAAGAAGGTGAGCGATCTTTTAGTAGATCTCAAAGTGCCACTGACCGAAAAGTCTAAAGTACTGGTGTTGACATCAGATGAAAAAATTGTGTGGGTGCTTGGCTACAGGTTATCTGAAGAGTTTAAAGTGCGAGCGGAAAGTGGAGAGATTTTACTATTGTCTTCCACAAAAGTTAAACCTTGAAAGATCACCTACAGGAGGTAGTACGATCACCTTTTCCTGGCCTAAGCTATATCTTACTATTTCAAATCCTGGAGAAAATCACGTGGTGAATTTCCCTTGATCTTCTTAAATGCCCGATTAAAGGTTGCCTTGGAGTTGAAGCCTGAATCCAGCGCTAGCGACAAAAGTGTAAAACGATTGGCTGTGTCTTCTTTGTACATGCGAACAAATTCCTCAATTCGTAATGTATTGATGAAATCATTGAAATTTTGCCCAAAAACTTGATTGATTGTCGCAGAAAGTACAGAGGCATTTACCTGTAGGTGTCGTGCTAGCTCATGAAGGCTGAGATCGGCCTGAATGAATAATTTATCCTCTTTCATAAGCGCATTCAGCCGCTCAGCAACTTCTGCTTTATCCTGCTCTATCTCGGATTTTGAACTTGTAAGTTCAGATGTTAGCTGATTTACCTTTGACAGATTTTCGACTTCCTCAAAGCGAATTTTTGCAGGCTGTTGCTGTTCATAGCCAGCCAAACCTACATAGAGCGCGACAGCAACCAGGGCAAGGTTCCACCACCAGTCTTGATAAAAGTCGAGATCTAGCAGCAAGTCCAGCACATTCATAACCTCCCTAAAAACCAGCCAGAAGATCATCGCGTAGATGAAATTGCGAAACCACCTGAAGCTTATGAGGTCGTTGTTACTAAACTGCTGCAAACTCCAAATACGATATTTTTTGTAGATAACGATGCAGCGTGATAGGTAGTAGCCATAGGAAATAACCATCAAGACTCTATTGACATAGCTTAGAACTAAGTAGTGAGTGGATGCTTGCAGCCTTTGCACTCCTTCAGGACCCTGAACAAAACCTACAAATTCATACAAAAACGCCACCGTATAAGGCAAAAAATGCCACAGGTGCTTAGGGCCAAGACGAAACTTGCGATTCACCTGAACCCTAAAATAGAAATACACAATTGGCCCAAATAGAAGCTGCACACCACGTGGAAATCCATTAAGTTCATTCCAGAGCACATTGATTCCCGCAAAGCCAAAAGTGTAATCCTGCAGCTCCATGGCAAGTAAAAACATGATCCATCCCAATAGACGGTCAGATAGTCGCTGCTCTCGATAGCCCCGGATCAAAAACAGCATCCACATGAGGATGCTGAAGAAATATCCGATTTGCAAAGGGGTAGTATAGATGGACATTGATATTGATGAATTGCTACCTTAGGTATTTTTCAAGACCTAAAGAATTGACCTTACTTAATCATCAAGGTTCTTGACCAATTTAGCCACATCTATCTTATCTCCTTGCTTTATAGACTCATCCACTGTCAAAATCAAGACTTTTGAAAGTCCCTTCTTGTAGTAGATTTTCTGTCCGACCTTCAATGAGACTCCACTATTGGACATTGGTGACAAGTTTGGATTCATCACATCCGGGATCACTAGCGGAATCGACTTTAAAGAAGAGTTGTGCAGTGTGAATTCTATTCTTGCTACGCTTTGAGAGACTTCTTTCCTAGCTTCTCTTTTCACAAAGGAAACCACAACATTGACCTCCTTTGCCGAGGTATTTTTCAAGCGCAGAATGTTTCCTTCATCTACTGTCATTTTGGCTTTTCCTAGAGGCGCCAGTCCAAACCCACTTACTTGTTTTTTTGTAGTCGGGTCAATGACCGATACATCTATCTGTTTGTTTGACTTACTATTCAGCTTTACATCCTTTGCGGCAAACTCCGTATAGGTAAGATCCACTGATTTCAATGGAGCGATGACAATCTTTTCTTGCGCCATTAGTTCATAGGCGGCCACTAAGATCCCGATAATTAATACTGCTTTTTTCATTTCAATTAGCTTTAAAAATTACACATTTAACACGGAGTGCTTCCGTATTTGATAATGCTAAATTGAAAAAGACGAGAGCAAGACTCGCCTTAGAATATGATATGAGACCTAATCAATCCGTAAAAAAAGTCTCAAATAATTTGAGACCACAAAAGAAGCTCCTTAGTAAGTAGATTGGGCGAGAGAACAAGCAGATTGCAGAGACCTTTACGGCCTCTACCGCATCTTAAGCATCACTTTCTCTTTTTCGCAATTTTCTGTAAATCAATCTACTTGTCTACTACTTCAGGATTTTCCGCGTATGCAAAGTCGTGCACATTTTTCACAGCACGTCCTGAAGGATCTGCTGCATTTTGAAATGACTCATCCCACAAGAGTGCCTCGGGTGTACTGCATGCAACAGACTTCACAGAGGGTACGCACTTGGCAGCCGTTTCTGACTTAAAGTGGTCTTGAAAGATACACCTGTAGAAATACTCCTCCTTGCTCTGAGGTGTATTGATCGGGAAGCGGTACCTGGCAGCATTAAACTGCTCATCGCTTACAGCCACAGATGTGTAGTCTTTTAAAGCGTCTATCCAGCCATAGCCAACTCCATCTGAAAACTGCTCTTTCTGCCTCCACGCAATCTCCGCAGGGAGGTAATCTTCGAAGGCTTTGCGGAGTATCCACTTTTCAATTCTATCCTTGGTAATCATTTTCTCTTGAGGATCTACGCGCATGGCCACTTCGATAAATTCCCGATCAAGGAATGGTACACGGCCTTCCACTCCCCAGGCGGCCAGTGATTTATTGGCTCGCAGACAATCGTACATATGCAGCTTACCTATTTTTCGAATAGTTTCTTCGTGAAATTCCTGATCATTAGGCGCTTTGTGGAAATATAAATACCCGCCAAAAATTTCATCAGAACCTTCACCTGAAAGCACCATCTTGATACCCATTGATTTTATGACCCTGGCAAGTAGGTACATGGGAGTAGAGGCTCTTATTGTGGTGACATCATAGGTTTCGAGATGATAAATCACGTCATGCAAGGCATCCAAACCTTCCTGTATGGTAAAATTCACCTCATGATGAATGGTGCCGATATGATCTGCCACTTTCTGCGCTGCTTGTAAGTCCGGCGAACCTTCCAGACCTATAGCAAAGGAATGAAGTGAAGGCCACCAAGCTCCCTCTTGATCACCGGATTCCACCCGCTTAGCTGCATACTTTTTTGCCAATGCCGATACGATGGATGAATCCAATCCTCCCGATAGCAGCACTCCGTAAGGCACATCCGTCATCAGCTGCCGATGGACTGCCTTTTCAAAACTTTCTCTCAATTCAGCGATGCTGGTATTATCTTGACTTTTTACGTACTCGTAATCAACCCATTTTGGTTGATACCATTTTTCCGGGGCATCCATTGAGGATGTGAGATAGTGTCCAGGTAAAAACTCCTCGATCTTCTTGCAATAGCCTTCGAGCGCTTTGAGCTCAGATGAGATGTATAATCGGCCTTTGATATCCCAGCCCATGTAAAGTGGAATTACACCAATGTGATCTCTCGCAACCAGATAAGATTGAGAAGTCTCATCGTAAAGTACAAAAGAAAAAATACCATTGAGCCGATTTAAAAAATCTGAACCCTGTTCTTCATACAGGGCTAGTATAATTTCACAATCAGACTCTGTTTTGAATTTATAAGATGACGTAAGCTCATTTCTTAACTCACGGTGATTATATATCTCGCCATTTGCAGCTAATATTTTTTTTTCGTCGGGTGAGAATAGGGGCTGCTTACCTGACTGAGGATCCACAATTGCGAGTCGCTCATGGGCAAGAAGTGCACCAGTGCCTTCATAAATACCCGACCAGTCTGGTCCTCGGTGGCGAATCTTTCTTGACTGCTCCAGGATCTGTGAGCGAAGTGCTGAATCTTCCTCTTTTATTTCGAATATTCCAATTATTCCGCACATTACTTATATAAAATCTAGTGTAAAGGCAAAATTGATATAAATATTTCAGCTGACTATTGAAAATAATGGAAACTTTGACGTTTTAATTACAAAGTTTGGAAAAATGACCGCTTTTAGGTTTTCTGTTTCTTCTTTTTAGCAGCGGGGAAAAGTATGTTATTCAAAATAAGTCGATATCCGGCTGAGTTGGGATGTAGATTCAAATCTGTTGGAGGCTCATTCACAAAATGCTGGTAATCTTCAGGATCGTGTCCACCGTAAAAAGTCCAAAAGCCTCTGCCCAAAACCCCGTGTATATACTTCGCTTCACCAATACTGGGCGTCTGCCCCATTACAATCACGTCTCCTTTTACTAATTGCTTTTTAAATCCTGTTGTTTGTCCCATAAAACCATGAATGATCTGCTCGTGATTTTGGGTGAGCATTGTAGGGATTGGGTCCCATTTTGCGGAGAACTCAAAAAGTGTGAAATAGTCTCCTTTTTCTGTAAGCCCCCGTTCATTGGCTTGATTGTCTATGTTGGAGTATTCATAGCGCATTGGATCTCGCTCAATAATAAAATTTTCAAAAGCGATCGTTTTGGAAAAATCCAGCTTTGACTGAGCCCTAGGATCTGCAGGATCACCATCGTACATGTTCTCCACAATATCTAAGCCTTCGGAAGCCAGAGCAATATCGTAGGTATCAGTGGCTGAGCACATAGCAAATAAAAAACCTCCACTCGCAACGTATGATTTGATCTTATTGACTGTTGCAAGCTTCAACTGAGAGACCTTTTTAAATCCGTGTTTTCTGGCGGACTCTTCGTACTCACGCTGTTGCTTTTGATACCATGGAAAGTGATGATAAGCGCGATAGAACTTTCCATACTGTCCGGTGAAGTCTTCGTGATGGAGGTGGAGCCAATCGTACTTGGGTAGTTTATCGCCCATGATCTCATCATCAAAAATCACATCATAGGGAATCTCTGCGTAGGTGAGCACCAGGGTCACAGCATCATCCCATGGCTGTTTGCTTTTAGGTGAATATACAGCGATCTCAGGATATTTCTCCAGCTTCATCACATCCATATTACTGGATGGGCTGGCGATAAGGCTCAATATGTCATTGGCCTGCGCATCCGAGATCACTTGGTAGGAGACACCACGTATAATGCACTCATTTTCGAATACCTGCAAGTGCTTTACCATAAAGCTCCCACCTTGATAATTCAGCATCCAATCAACAGGGACATCTTTGGTTAAAATCCAGTAAGCAATTCCGTAAGCCTTCAAATGATTGGATTGAGACTTGTCCATTGGAATAAATAAGTAAGCCGCACGGGCAGAAAATCCAATATTAAGAACGAGAAGTAACAAGAATGTCCTCATTTGCATCACTTTTGCGTATACAACGTTAAGCATTAGCACGCGGTTTATTCACCAATCATAACCAAACCTTGATTAAGCAATGGATTTAAAAGAAAATATTAGAGAAGGCATCAAGTCCATTAAAGCAAATAAGCTTAGAACCATCCTAACCGCCCTTCTCATATCTATTGGTATCACTTCCCTGGTAGGTATTCTCACCGCTGTGGATGGCATTCAAAATTCAATTGAAAAAAGTTTTTCAAGTCTGGGCGCAAATACTTTTGACATTGAAGATCGACGAACCTCTCGCAGCTCTTCCGACGGTAAGAAGCAAAAAAGATATCCCAAGATTACCTATGCGCAGCTTCTTAAGTTTAAAGAGAAATATGAAGGTCCCGGCACTGTTTCTATCTACACTGTGATCACAGGTATTGCTGAAGTGAAGTACGGTACCAAGGTTACCAACCCAAATCAGTTGGTACGTGGCGGAGATGAAAACTACCTGGTGGTAGATGGTTTTGATATTGAATCAGGGAGGCCTTTTTCAGCCAATGAAAGCGTAAACGGCAGCTACGTAGCGCTTGTCGGCAATGATGTCGCAGAAACGCTTTTTGAGAATGAAAGTCCACTTGGTAAAAAGATCGGGCTGCTAGGTACTAAGTTTAGAGTGATCGGTACCATTGCTGAGCAGGGTGGAGCCAGCGGAAATTCAAACATTGATCGCACTATTATTATACCTATGCAAACAGCAAGGATCATCTCACCCGAAAGGAATTTTGGATATGAAATCGCAGTTGCTGTAACTGATGCCACACAGATGGAAAATGCGATGGCGATTTCAAGGGGACTCATGCGCTCCATCAGACAAGACAGACCAGGTGAAGAGGATTCCTTCCGATTAAAAGCAAGCAAATCACTGGCTGAACAAATCGGCGAGATCACAGGAAATCTCCAAATCGGTGGTTTTGTGATCGGGTTCTTAACCCTGCTGGGAGCCTCGATAGGATTAATGAACATCATGCTGGTATCGGTAACCGAACGCACTCGAGAAATCGGAGTAAGAAAAGCTCTGGGTGCAACGCCTTTGAAGATTCGTCAGCAATTTTTGATTGAAGCCATCGTAATTTGCCAGCTTGGAGGCCTTGGGGGTATTATCTTAGGAATCACAATTGGCAATTTGACCTCTACGCTTTTATTCAAATCGGACTTTGTGGTTCCTTGGTTGTGGATGTTTGTGGCTGTCTTGATAGGTGTAGCCGTTGGCCTGATCTCGGGCTACTTACCTGCTAGAAAGGCTGCCAAACTTGACCCTATTGAATCTTTAAGATTCGAATAATAATTGTAGGTGCGCTAAGATTTCGTTCCGTTTCATGATTCATTCGTCCTTCAGTGAGACAGAAGGATTCATTCTAGCTGCATTCCAAGTTTGAAAGCTCATAGTAAGCCAAGCTATTAGCAATGCACCTACACCTGAAACTACAAAGACAGATAGACTAATACTAGTGCGATTTTCAAAATCCTGCAACCATCTGCTCATGAACAAATAAGCCAGTGGAGCAGCTATGATAAAGGAGATGCTTATCAGTTTCAAAAACTCTTTGGAAAGCAAGGTAATGATACTAAAGACCGAAGCGCCGAGCACTTTTCTTACCCCGATCTCCTTGGTACGTTGCTCCGCTGTAAATGCCGAAAGTCCATATAGGCCAAGACAGGCTATGAAAATAGCCAGTAGCGCAAACGTTCCGAAAATACGACCCAGGCGTTGCTCGCTTTCATACATTTCATTGAACCGCTCATCCAAGAAGCTATACTCGAATGGCTGGCCTGGGGCAAATTCAACCCATTTTTCCTTCAGAAAATCGACTGTTTCCGGCAAATCATCTGCCATGACCTTTAGTGAGAGAAAACCCATGCTCTCTCCGAGCCCGAAGATGAGTGGTGCGATCTCATTTCTCAAGCTTTGAAAATGAAAGTCCTTTACTACACCAATAACGGTGTAGGTATCCACGGAAGGTTGTTCCTGCGACCCTCCGTAAGTAGATAGCTTCATCCCGACAGGATCAGACCAGCCAAGGCGTTGAACAGCGGTTTCATTCAAGACCACAGCCATACTGTCGCTTAGAAATTCCTTTGAAAAGTCCCTTCCTTCCTTTATTTCAATCCCGAGAGTGCTGATGTAGTCATAATCAACAATAAACTCACTAAAAACATAACTCTCGTCTTTCTTTGGAGAGCTGCCGGGAAACCACAGATTATTGTTATTACTACTGGGAACAGGTAGATAGCCCGAAAGTGAACCGCCAATAACATTTGAATATTGGGTTACTTCATTTTTGTAAGAGTTTGCCTTTTCACCAATCATCCAAGGATTATGGATAAGTAGCACCTGGTCCTTATCAAATCCCAGCTTTTTATCTTGTATGTAGCCGAGCTGCTGATAAACGATGGCGGTACCAATGATCATCATGATGCTGACGCAAAACTGGAGTATAACCAAGACACTTCTGAGTCCGCCTCCTTTTAGCCCAAGTATAAGCTTTCCTTTGAGTACCTCTATCGGTTGAAAACGGGCAAGAAAAAACGCCGGGTAGCTACCTGCCAGGAATCCAACAATCACAAGCAAGGCCACCATAATCATGATAAAAGAGGGTGACAGCAGTACCGATAGACTTATTTCCTTATTTGCAAGCGCATTAAATTCACCAAGTATTACAAAACACAGGCTGTAAGCAATCACTGCCGAGAACAGGGTGATAATAAATGCCTCTAGCAAAAACTGCTTTCGCAGATGCTTTTTGGTGGCTCCCATCACCTTCCTTACGCCTACTTCTTTGGCTCTTCCAGCAGAACGAGCAGTAGAAAGATTCATAAAATTGATACAGGCAAGCAGCAGAATAAACAAGGCAATAGCGGTGAAAATGATCACATACTTGATATCACCGTTCAGTCCAAGTTCGCCTAACTTATCTGAATACAGGTGAATGTCTTTTAAGGGAAAAAGTGAAAAACCAGCACTGTTGCCGGCATCATAAAACTCTTCCATGGTGGCACCCATAAATTGGTCAATCTCAGGGCCAATGTACTTATGGATGAGGTCTGGAAATCTTGCTTCCACAACACTTTTATCAACCCCTTCCTGCAGTTTCAAGTACGTATTGAAGTTAAAGCTTAGCCAGATATTGGACTTTGCTTCTTCTCTGCTCTCCATGCTGAGCATAAGATCTAAATCAAAATGTCCGTTTTTAGGCATGTCCTCAAAAACTCCAGTCACTTCCCAGGCTCTATTGCTGCCCGTCAATACCGTTTTACCTATGGGATCTTCATCACCAAATAGCTTTTTTGCGCAAGTTTCGCTGAGGGCAATCGTGTATGGCCTCTCCAGACACGTTTTTGGATCGCCGCTCAGCAATTGATAGTCCCAGAAAGTGAAAAAGTTGGCATCTACATAAGCCACCTTCTCCTCATTGTAAGCGTTTTCCGTATCCTTCACCCGTACGGTGGTATTGCCCACGCTCCTGATCCTAAGCGCTTCTTTTACTTCAGGGTATTCCAGCGGCAAAGTAGTACCTGCTGGGGCGCTGGCAAGCGCAGTAACAAACTCTGAGCCATTGATGTTTCCAGTGAAATCCATTCGGAAAATGCGGTCTGCATCCTGGTGAAAATTATCATAGTTGAGCTCGTCTACTACATAAGTAGCGATCAGGAGAAAACAAGTGAGACCTACGCTCAGTCCAAGAATATTAATAAGTGAGTAAAACTTATGCTTTGTAAGATTACGCACCGCAATGTTGAAGTAGTTTTTAAGCATCGGAGGGTTATTTTAAATCGCTAAATCACCAACCAATCAAGACTGACCCAATTTCTCATTTAGTCCAGCAAAAGGTTTTCAATTCGGTCCCAAGGAATATATACAGGATCGCGATCAGAAAGTACCAGAACTCCTTGATGCTCATCACTTACGTCTTGAGAGTCTTCTAGCATAAACTCGTTTCCACTCTTCAGAAGAACCTGAGCTCTATCGCCAGCCCTAGGCTTAATTTCTTTGATCAACCCCAAGGGAATAAAAAATTTAACATCATCGTCCTCCCCGTTGAGTACCTCAATATCGTAGGCCTCATCCAGATCGTAGATGATATTTCCTACTACTCGATCACCATTATCTACTACTACAGTACCCTTAATCTTCTGCGGGCTTTTGTAAGTATCAAAAGCTCTTCCACTGTCTTTGGAATCTTCAAAAACTACTTTATCAAATTCATCCCATTCTATATCTACTCTTCCGAGACCCTCCACGTAAACGATGATCCCACGATTACCATCATTCACATCGTTGCTACCACTTAAGCTAAGTTCCCTTCCTGATTTCAACGTAACAAAACTCCTATTGCTCCCATCTCTTTCTATCGACCTAATTTGATCAAATCGAATAGAAAGATCGCCATCCCGACTATCGCCATCCAGTTTATCACTCCCTACTCGCTCATCGTGATCCCATTGGACAAGTCCGGTGAATTCACCAATATCAGAAAAAACCGTCCCAACCAAAGGGTCTCCAAATTTCTGTGGGAGTGTTCGAGGAGTCTGTGAAAAGGTAATTTTCTCTAGATCACTCCAGGAAATGCTTACAGCTCCAAGCTCCTGATCAAGGATACTAATTTTTGCTCCAATATCATTATATCCGGATCCACCTAATCTTAAAGTTTCTCCATTTTTAAGTGTGAGCAGTATCCGACTTCCACCTACATTTTCTATTTCTTTTATGTTGCCAAAAGCTACTGCAAACTCATGTACAAAGGACATCTCCCTGTCCCATGATATTTCGATGTTTAGAAATTTTGAAATGAAGGTGTTTTCTTCTTGTCTCGTTCGCAATTGATCCAACTCCCGATCGCTGAGGTAATCTAGGTTTTGATTTGAGCGCTTTGAGGCATTAAACATATCTGACCAAAAGACCTCTTCCTTTCCCCATCTTATAGGACCTGTGTATGTGCTGCCACTTTCGGTGAGAACGGACCCATAGATAAAACCTTGGTCTTGTGCATTGATCTCTTGCGTAAAAAGGAGGGTGATTAGCGTGAAAACGAAAAAATAAAAATTGGTACGGTTAGGTCTGCTTTTCATGGTTATCTGTTTTTGGTACTGCCTGATTGGTTGCTTTAGGAGGTTAGTGCATTTCACAATCTGTCTTGAAAGTTTTCCTAAAGATGCGAAAACACTTAAAAGGTTGCATTCGGACTTGAATGATATGCATTAACCAGTACTATTTAATACACAGTACTACGATCTCAACTTGAGTAGGTTTCAAATTCGACTAAATTGAGGTTTTGATTCAAATAAAAGATCCTAGAAACAAAAATTTCATGTTGCAAGAGACAGTTTTTGGCGAAGTAGCCAGCAAAGAAGTGAAGCTATTTTCAATCGATTTTCCTGGTGCGCTCAAAGCAGAACTCACCAATTATGGCGGGATTCTTACCTCACTGTTTGTTCCTGATCGAGAGGGTAAGCTTGAAGATGTTGTATTAGGCTATGATAATTTGGATCAGTATCGAAAATCGTCTTTCTATTTCGGTGCGTTGATCGGAAGATTCGCCAATCGTATTGCTGATGGAAAATTTCAATTAGACGGTAAATCATTCAAATTAGCCACCAATAATGGCCCTAATCATCTGCACGGCGGTGAAGTTGGTTTTGATCGTGCAGTCTGGGAGGTTTTGGAGGTAGTGGAGGATAAAGAATGTGTGGAGATTAAGCTGCGCTACCTAAGTAAGGATGGTGAAGAAGGGTATCCTGGAAACCTTACTACCGTGGTGACTTACGTTTTCAAGCCATCTGGATTCTCAGTAAAGTATCAGGCTCAGACAGACAAAAAAACGATTTTGAATCTCACTCAGCACTCCTACTTTAATCTGTCGGGTATACTTGATCAGCAAATTTTGGATCACGAAGTTCAAATAAATTCAAGCCAATTTTTACCCATTGATAAATATGGAATCCCCACTAGAGGTCCAGTGCCTGTGAAGAACACACCATTTGACTTCACACGTTTCAAAAAAGTCCGGCAGGATATTTCCCAGGATCATCCCCAGATGATCCTAGGAAATGGGTACGATCACAGTTTTGTGTTAGATCATCCTGATCAGAAAAAAGAGAGACAAATTGCCTCGGTGTATCATCCTGGTAGCGGGCGATTCATGGAGGTATTATCAACCGAACCTGCGGTTCAATTTTACACGGGGAATTTTCTAGAGGGTAAATCCGGAAAGAACAGCAAGCAATATCACGCTAGAACCGGTCTCTGTCTTGAAACACAACATTTCCCAAAT
>JBCCLV010000041.1:0-31439 GCA_039026695.1 Bacteroidota bacterium | reverse complement strand
CGAATCCCGCCTCTAAGTTTGCTTTATCAATAACAACAAAGATGAAAGTTATGAAAAAAGCAATCAGAGTAGCTAGATTATTGCCAGCGTTTGCAATGATTTTTAGTACCACTTATGCAAGTGCCACTACTTCCTCTATCAAAGTGCAGGTTGTAGGAGAGAAGAAGTTTTATGTAGAGATTTCTGACATCCAAGGATCTTCTATTTCTCTAATCCGGGACCAGTCTGGTCAGGTACTATACTCAAAAGCTTCAAACGAAGATTTTTTGACCATCTCCTTCGATTTTGGAAGACTGCCAGTTGGATCATATGAATTTGTGCTAAGGGATCAATCTAAAGAGCAAATTCTACCTATAGAAGTGCTACAAGATGAGTTGTTTGTTAATAAAGAGAAGATCAGGAAAATATTTTTCCCTCAAGTGAAGCAGACAGGAGACGAAGTAACGGTAAGGTTAATTTCTGATGGTGAGAACGATCTTTCCGTGACAATAGCATCGAAAAAAGGTGATCTACTTTTTGAGGATCGGGTAGATGCGCGCGTAGGACTCATAGGAAAAAGATTTCTTTTTGAAGATGGTGAGTATGTTGTCTCAATCGCGAGTGACGAGTACTTTTCTACACAAGAGCTTACCATCCGAAAATGATTTGAAATAGGTAAATGGCTGAAAAGACCTTAGCATTAGCTAGGGTTTTTTTGTTTTAGCGCAGCAGGCACAGATCGAATTCATTGAAAAAATCAACCTGCGAAATGTGTGCTATTTGGATTTGATCTTGTGTTTTGTTTTGGAACAAGTACGCTCATTCAGCGGTTTTACATTTGTTAGATTTGTTCTTGCAGTTTTAGAAAATCACTTCTAAGCCCTAATTAGATTGATCACAGCCAGATATTATGAGAAAGTTTGACATTCCTGATCGATATCGTTCGCCCATTATTTCAGAGATCAAGTCAATCAGGAAGGAGGCGAAAGGAAGCCGCAGTGATTTTACTCCGACAAAACTAGATTTTGGTTCCTTAAAACTGTACGCTGCTCGTCATTTCGGCTTCTGCTTTGGGGTTGAAAACGCCATTGAAACCGCCTACAAGATTTTGAATGAAAACCCGGGTAAGAGCATCTACCTTTTAAGTGAAATGATTCACAATCCCAGGGTAAATCAAGACTTGATGGACCTGGGAATAAGGTTTATCCAGGATACAAAAGGCAATAGCTACATACCCTGGGAGGACATAACGAGTGATGACATTGTAATTATTCCTGCTTTTGGTTCAACCTTGGAGATTGAGGATTTACTTCGATCCAAAAACATTCCAATCGAGAAATATGATACTACATGTCCATTTGTAAGCCGGGTATGGAAGCGCTCAAAAAATCTTGGACAAAAGGAATACACCATCATTATTCATGGTAAGATTGACCATGAAGAAACAAGAGCCACTTTCTCTCATGCTGCAGAAAATGGACATGCATTGGTTATTCAAAATATGGAAGAGGCTGAACGGCTTGCGAAGGTGATTCAGTCTGATGATCCTGACACGGTATTTTCAAGCTATTTCGGTCAACTGCGAAACGTCACACCTGGTTTTAAAGCAAGCCAGCATTTACAAAAGGTAGGGGTTGTAAACCAGACTACTATGTTGGCAACAGAGACAAAAGCTATTGCCAACTTTATAAAAGATGTCTTGGCTGAAAAGTATGTAGATCTAGATCTTCATGACTACTTTGCTGATACCAAGGATACCCTTTGCTACGCTACCTCAGACAATCAGGATTCACTATATGAGTTGCTGAAAATACCTGCAGATATTGCGATTGTGGTGGGGGGATACAAGAGTGCAAATACTACACACTTGGTTGAGCTTTGTGAAGACAGACTTCCTACATTTTTTATTAACAGTGCCGATAAAATCGAAGCACGTGATTTAATAAAACACTTTAACCGTCATCAGAAAAAAGAAGTCTATTCCACCTTTTTACCTGATAAGGAAGAGATTTCAGTATTAATTACCAGTGGCGCTTCATGTCCCGATGCTGTAGTAGAGGAGGTCGTTCGCAGGCTACTTTCTTTTTTTCCAGATGCACGTGCTCCGAAGGCAGTGGTTGAGGATGTAAGGGACCACATGCTTGTGTCTTAAAATACTTTTCTTATTAAAGGAATCTGTTTTCGAGTTTGCCAAGCTACCAGTAAGCAGGTAAGAAATACTACAAACCCAAGAAAGAACAGGTAGCCTCCATCTCCTTGCACAGCAATACCTAGCACTGTAAGGTGAAAAAATAGTGCTCCCGAAATGACTCCAATCCCCAAGATTGCGCCAAGCCACGAAGTTCTCGGGATTAGCAGTAAGACGGAAGCAAACAACTCCACAATCCCTGAGCCTATCCGTCCTTCCGGCTCCATGCCTACAGTTTCGAAGATGTACACAGATTCTGGTGCTGCAGAGAATTTGAAAAAAAGCGTCTGTAGCATAATGAGTGCGGGAATGCCCCTGATCGTCCAAAAAAGAATTTTCTGCGTCATTACTTGAAAGAATTTTCCTTTCTAAGGTACTAATTGTTCCAAGAGTATTTTTGATAGTCGAGGTGTTGTTTCAAAACGTGCTTCCAAATTTCATACCCTTTAAGATTGAGGTGGAGCTCATCTTCTAGGTACAACTCTGGGCGTAGGCTTCCATCCTCATGAAGCATTTTGCTATGGATATCAATGTAAGAACTGCGCTTTAGTTCCTTGATCATGGCAATAAAGTGAGTATTTAGCGTGTTGATTTCCTTTATCAAATAAAGCCTATTTGGACTGGGTTTTATACTTATCACGCTTAGGTGAACTGCTGGATACTTTTTTACAATCTTGTGAATAAGCGCATTGAAATGAAGCAAAATATCATCTATGTTGCCACCCAAACCAAGGTCATTATCTCCGGCATACAGCACAATTTCTGAAGGTGCTACAAATTCAAATGCTTTTTCGAAAAAGTAATTGCAGGTGCGATAGGTAGACCCACCAAAGCCTAAGTTCAAAACATGGTGTGGAGCTAGGTCCTTTTCCATATTGGACCAAAGTCTTAATGAGGAGCTCCCGTAGAAGGCAATCAGATTTTTTGAATTTTGCTTTGTTTTAGACCTGGACCTGATTGCATCGATTTCAGCTCTCCAAAGGGTCATTTCTTCCACTTTTTTAAACCGTTAATTCGTTTGACAATAACTCAGTGTCCGCTCCCGCTTTTTCCACTTCTTTACTGAATTCCCTTTGATAGCGATTGACGAAGTTTTTCAGTGTTTCACTTTCTTTCATTTTTTCAGAGATCCGGAAAGGATTCAAAATTCTGCAGAAAAGGAGGTTTTCGGAGATGCGTTTATCAAAATTGTACAAGATGAGCGGAACGATGTATGGCTCTGTAATCGCCCTTTCTGCGATGTTAAAAGGACCCATCTTAAATGGGCCTGGGGATTCTTCGCTTACGAAAGAGGTACCCTCAGGACTGATGATCAGGTTCTCTCCGTTTCTTAGGTAGTTTACCGCCTCTTTATAGAAAATTTCTTTCGCTGCATGCCTTGATTCTTGGTTTTGTAAATCAGATTCGCTGGTGTACACATTGATGTACCCAAGCTTGTCATAGTAGTCCTGATGGCCAAATTCCGAACTTTTTCCATATCTCACGGTGCGTATCCCGGGATCGTCATAATGCTGATCGAGGATCATTGCACTGATAAAGTGAGAATCCAGCGTGAGTTGGAAAAGATTATTTAGCGTATACAGCGGATGGTTTAGAAGATGATTGTATATAAAAATGTTCCCTGACTTCACCGGTAAATTGTGCTGACCTTCAATGTGTACCTCTAGATGCCGAAAGACTTCACGCGTCTTTTCTGCACACAATCTTCTGTTTTCAAAGGAATCTTCTGAATTACTGGTAGACACTTCTGTATAAACTTCTTCTATGCTTTTCATGAAGTGCATCTCGCGTTCTTCTGTTTTCAGTAGGTCAAGACAGATAGAGGACAGGTGACGTTCTTGCTTAGTACCTTCTTTGTGCATTTGGTGTAGTGTGCTAAAGGCAAGTGACTGAGTAGTTGAATCATTCAGGAGATGAGGTATCTGATGCAGCGGCGAGTGTAGCGGAATTCGTGGGCGATTGGTATCGATAAGGTGTTTTACCGAAACCAGGTTATGATCGTCCAGTAAATATGTATATCTACTTTGGGAAAGCTGAATCTGATTTCCCAATAGCCAGACCACCATTTTGTAGAAGTCAATCCCAAACTCCTCTACCGCAATGAGCGGCTCTAGTTTCTTGAGCGAGATGAAATAAACGGAAGTTTTATGCTCTGCACTCGCTCTACAAATATCAGTTTCAGCGAAGGTGCATGACCAACCAAATAGATACCCAGGAGTGGAAATGGATCTTAAATTCAAGTAGACTTCACCTTCCTGGCGCCTCATTGATACTTCACCTTGAATCAGTACAAAAATCCCCTTTGTATTTTCATCTTGATCATAGATCAGGTCATTCGCTTCGTACTCTCGTCTCTCCATCAAATCAGCAAGTTTTACTACCTGATTTTCATTAAACTCTCCAAAAAATGGACTGCCTTGTAAGAGAAGTGTACGCTCCTCAAGGGTGGAATCCTGTGAAATAAAGTAGTTATCCAGCTGTATTGCACGTTGCTTTACTTTTTTGCTGAGCAGATCAGTTTGTTTGTAAAAGGATATTTCCAGTAAATATTGGATCTCGCTGCAGATCTTTCGAAGTAGTACTGGGCTCATCATAGCCAGAAAATCTTCTTTTTTGATCTTGAGAAGAGAAGCCGTCGATGAACTTACCTCAACGTTAGAAATAAAGCGTTCGGGTGGAATGAGCACTTCCCATCCGATCACCATTCCTTTTCTGGATATGGAAAAAAGGTCTGTGACTTCTTCAGTCACTTCGTCCGATAAATAATATGCTAAATTTCCCTCATCCAGCAGATATAGGAAGTCAACCTTGGAGTGGGTTTGGCACAAGGTTGTGCCTTGTGAAACAATGATTCTTTCACCAATACCGCTTAATTGTAATATATCTAGCAAGGAAAGTGCCTTTTCTTTAATACTTTGCTAAAGTATATTAAGTATTCATGTAAGACTCATTTCTTTTATAAAACATCAGGTAAAGTAAGAAGTCCAATTTTTGCGATACCTTATCGAAGACTAATCACTGCCAAGAAATCTCGGTAGTTTAAGTAACTAAAACAAAGAAGGCTGTCGGTACTGCTTAAGCTCCTTTTCACACTTTTTCCAAAACCCAAAGAAGGATCTGTAGTAGCCTTTTACGCTAAACATCCAGTCTCTCGGTTCTTCAGTGCCACGGTATCTATTCAATGGATGCTCTTTGTAGATGACATTTGTAACTCCAAAATCTTTTGTGAAGTCATCAAACTCTCCAACGTAGGTCTGAACATTCTCGATGTTTTCAGCTAAACGCATCATAAAATCGACTGAATTCTGAGAGATCGGATAGCGGGCAAAGACAGAAGGCTCCAGAAGAAAAACCCTGTTTACATCTTCACTTTTATGCCAGTTCGGATCCAGGTTGTACCAGTTATAAATCAGAGTGGGTTTATAAGCTGAAATCTTTGAAATATTGCTTTTAGGCAAAGGTGTGCTTAAAGCTGGCTGGATGACTTTTTGCAATTTTTCAGGTATTTCCATACCTTCAAAATCTTCGTATTCCACGTCCATAAATGTGCCTTTTTGCCGGGTATAGCAGTACTTATTGATGTTTTGCTGGTTGGCATAGTATTCTTTACCAGCATTAGCACCTGACACCCATTGCCAGCTAAGCGCATTGCTGGCCCAGTCTCCATCGAGCAAATGATAGTACATCCATTGTGCCGGAGTAAGCCAGTGGCTGCCACCTATATTACAAGCGATACAGGCAATGTACATCCGAAGGTGGTTATGAAGATAGCCAGTCTGGTATAAGTCTTCGATCGCATCGTCGATTGCGTTTACGCCAGTGTTATGTTCAACAAGAGCATTGGGGATTTGGTGATTGAAGACGTTGGGTTGCTCTCGTCTCAGGTCGCTATTTACTTCATCACCTTTTTCTACCCAGACCTGTTGCCAGTAGTCTCTCCATGCCAGCTCTTGAATGAACTTCTCCACCTTTTTTGGAGAAAATCCGCGATCCAGTATAGAGTGAAAAACTTGTTTAGTAGAGATGACACCTCTTGAGATGTAGGGAGACAATCTTGTCACTGCACCATCAATGAAATTTCTTGATTTTCCGTAAGAAACAGGATCGATTTCTTGTACTTGATCCAGAATATCGGGGTAAGATGTACTGAACATTATCGTTTACTTATTTTATTAAAACTGATGTTTTTTTGGCGGGATGATTTGAATCTTAGCATGTCGTTAGGCTGCTTTTTGGCATGCTTCTGACTAGGGCCAGAATTGACACGTTTCCTCCAAAGGTTGAAGCCGCTTCTTTTCAAGGTAGATCTCATCAGTGCTATCACCTCTTTTTCGGGCATTCCAAACTGATGGTCGATTGCTTCGAAGGGTGTACGGTCCTCCCACGCCATTTCTATTATTCTGTTTTTATCTTCTTCGCTCAGGTCTTTCATACTTTTTGGCACAACAAATTCTTCTACAGTATCAAGCCTTCGCTTATGAGCTTTTGAAACATCAAAACACCGGTTTCTTCTTTAGTCGTAGATTTCTGCATGGAGAAGTAAAAGATCTCATGGTCACCTCCAATGTTGGCTCGCTCCTTTAGATCGAGTAGTAAGTACCCACAGGCTCCGGCGAGTACTTTACGTCCATGCCAAGTGGTAAGAAGCTCTTTTTCCTCAAGTTTCTGATTTTTGTCAATTTTTCTTCCAGAAGATTTCCCCAACAACTTAATTAGGTTCTTGTGGTCCTCGTGAAGGATTTGTAGTACTGCTGTGCTAGAACGTGAGATCAGTTCGTAGGTCTTGGTCGAGTAGTCCACACCGATCATGAAAAGCTTGGGCTTCATGCTCACTGCACTTACGTATGTACATATATTCATATTGACCTGGTCACCCTCATAGGTGGCAAGGCTGTAGACTGGCATGTCTACAATATTCCAAGGTCTCTTCATTACTCGGGTAGCGACTCCATCTTCTTGGCTATTTCATCTGCTTCGGCGGCTTTCTTATCGCTAGCCTGTCGGTCTGTTTTGGAGAGCTCAAATGACTCCTTCATAAGCTTCTCATACTGCTTTTGAAGCTTCTCTTTTTCGGTTTTCTTTTTAAATAATCCCATGGTAGATAAACCGACCCTCATCCTTTTGGTTTTGGTACTTTTCCTGCTGGCCTACAGGAATCACCTACTTCCAGTCTTTCTATTGAAGCCCGCACTATTTTTGAAATCGGGTTTTGCTATCACTTATTCGGAAAGATTGCTAGATAGTGTTCTCGAAGTAGACCTACTAGTCTAAAAAAAATGGTAGATAGAGTCACTAATCATATGTCTCCACAAGAGGTCCTAAAGCAATATTGGGGTTATTCGTCTTTTCGTCCGCAGCAGGAGGAGATCATAAAGTCCGTGATAGACGGTCAAGACACATTGGCTTTACTGCCTACAGGAGGCGGAAAATCCATTTGTTTCCAGGTACCCGCTATGCTGCTTGAGGGTATTTGTATTGTCATTTCCCCACTGATTGCCTTGATGAAAGATCAAGTAGAGCAGCTAAATAATCGGGGGATTAAGGCGACTGCTATTTTCTCTGGAATGAGTAAACGAGAGATTGATGTTTCTCTTGACAATTGTATCTATGGGGACGTTAAATTTTTATACGTATCTCCAGAACGTCTCCAAACAGAACTCATGGTGGAACGGTCAAAAAAGATGAAAGTAAGCCTGCTGGCAGTGGATGAGGCGCATTGCATTTCTCAGTGGGGTTATGACTTCCGACCCCCGTACTTGGAAATCGCTGACTTCAAAAATCAATTGAACATACCGAGCGTGGTTGCACTCACTGCCACTGCCACAAATGAGGTAGAGACAGACATCATTGCAAAGTTGGAAATGAAATCTCCGCAGATCTTTCGAAAAAGCTTTGCCAGAGCCAATTTATCCTATTCGGCTTTTGCGCTGGAAAATAAGGAGGGAAAACTGCTGGATATCCTGAGAAATGTTGAGGGAAGCAGCGTGGTATATGTTAGGAGTAGAAAACGTACCAAACAAGTAGCTGAGTTGCTGATACAAAGCGGTATTTCTGCGGATTTTTATCATGCTGGCCTCACAGGAAAGGAGCGCTCAGCAAAGCAAGATGCCTGGATTCAGAATAGCTTGCGGGTCATGGTTGCAACCAATGCTTTCGGGATGGGGATAGACAAAGCAAATGTCCGTACCGTGATTCACCTGGATTTGCCTGATTCGCTTGAAGCATATTATCAAGAAGCAGGTCGGGCTGGCAGGGACGGAAAAAAAGCTTACGCGATTGTATTATACCATCAAAAAGACCTTGACTTTTTGAAAGAGCGAGCGGAAAAGAGTGTGGTGTCCATTGACCTTTTGCAGAGGACATATCAGGCCTTGGGAAATTACTTTAAACTGGCGGTCGGTAGTCACGCCTTTTCAAGCTTCCCATTTCACTATGATCAATTTATCCAGGCGTTCAATCTACCTCTGCTTGATACATACGCCGCATTACGGAAGTTAGAGGAAGAAGGGCTCATTCAACTAAATGACAGTTATTTCGAAGGATCCAAATTCATCTTCAATTTGAATAAAAGTGATACCTACAAATACCAAATTGCCAATCCCAAACTGGATCCAGTAATTAAGGCACTTTTGCGGCTATATGGAGGGGAGGCTTTTAACGTCTACCAACGCCTTAAAGAAAAGGAGATAGCAACTTTGGTAAAGGGTAGAGTCTCTGATGTTAGACTACACCTAAAGTTTTTACACGATCACGAAGTAATCGACTATCAGCCCAGTAGTGATAGTCCTACCATCACTTTTTTGACACCACGCTTAGAAGCAGATAAGATTCCCATTGATGCACAGCAATTGGACTGGAGACGTAAACTGGCAATTGAAAAGGCTGGAGCTGTAGCAGCTTACGTGCAAGCTGATGGATGTAGAACACAAATATTTCAGCATTACTTTAATGAAGATACAGTGCTCACATGCGGAATTTGTGACAATGATTTGGAGAGGCGAAAAAAGATCAAAGCAGAAACGCTCCCACTTGATGAGCTGGAGACTTTGCTGGACGCCCCTAGATCTCTTACCCAAATAAAAGCGCTACTGGCTAAACACCCGGAAATCAAAATAGTAGATGGCCTACGGATCTTGATAGAAGATGGAAAAGTAATGGAGGAAAATGGTGTGTTTTCTAGGATTGATTATACAATTCTGCGTGGAGGAGGTGAGGAGTCATGATTTTACGAATGAATTTCAACCAAGTGTAAACTACATTAATAAGAAAACTTAGTTGATTTCATCTTTGAAACTGTAGTTCAATATATAAAGCCGGTTTGCTCTGCTAGTTGATTTTATACTACGTATTACTCAAGTCCAAATGAAAGGTTTTCGGATCAGGGTAATCGAAGTGAAATGAAAGTTCCTTCATTATAAGATCAGATTTTATGATCCTTCCCTCTATGAGCGGTTGGGAATTGGAATCATTTCCCTGCTGGTGTGCGATCACTTCGGCCTTCTTAGGGTGTAATGGGGCTACAACATTATATAGCTTGCCGGCTGCTTTTTGGTCAATCATTTTATTGATAACCCTACAAACGTCGCGATAGTGGACATGATTAACAGGCTCATCCAGGCTAGAAACCTTGTAGTTTCTTAGTAGCCGATTATCTCCCATGAGTCCTCCAAGTCTCAAAATGTTTACTTGTGGGAATTGCTTTGAGATCATTTCCTCGTACAGATTCTCATTTCTACTCAATGAAGTTTCGGTGAAATTTTTCTTTTCTCGTGGATACACCCCAGTTGAGCTGATAAAAAATAGCTGCCCTTGAAAACTACCTAGAAAATTCAAGAGGTTGCTCATCTTGATTGAAGCGTTAGGAGCATTAGCTTTCCGTACTGAAAATGGAACCATTACCACAATCACGTCTATCGATGAAATCAGTTCCCAAATGGAGCGTTTTTGATATTCATCATTCGCAAAGTCTACTGCTGTGATGCTGTAGCCGAAACTCTTTAGCTCAGCTGCGCTTGTGTTAGAGCGCACAGTCCCAAAAATACGGGATTTGCCTTCCAAGCTTTTTGCCAGTCGGGTACCTAGCCAACCAAGTCCGATAATGCCCACTTTTTGCATAAAATTCCAATTTCTGATAGCGCTAAATCAGACTGATAACCTCTGTCAGAGAATATTGCTTTGATCAGTTTTAAGATTAGCTGGGATAAAGTTGAAGTAAAGTCTGGTTGTAGCAGTACTCTTCTGTCCATTTTAAAACTTCTCAAACGTTATTTGAATAAAGGAAAGTGAAACAATTCTTGATATTATTGAAAGGAAAAGGAGAGCTAGACTATGCTCCAGATATGCTACAGCAGAGAATTGAGGAGTATCGCGAATGGTGCAGCGAGATTGCAGAGAATTACGTTTCGGACAATCGCCTGGAACGTACGGGGGCTTCTATCAAAAATCGAAATAAAATCATCACAGATGGGCCATTTCTTGATGCTAAGGAGGTTATTGCTGGCTTTATTATTATTAAAGCACTCGATCTTGATGCTGCAATTAAGATCGCCAACAGTTCTCCTCTTTTAAAGTACCTTGAAATGATCCTTAGGCCTCTCGTAGAAATGGATTGATGGTAATACTTGTTTTAGGAGCCAACGTTTTCTTAGCAAGCTGGATCGCTTCACAATTTGTTATAGGATTCTTGAGTCTTCGGATGCATATCTAATAGAACCTAAAGGCACAATATTGTCATAGAAGTGATTTAATTATGCGGTAATAAATTGGATCATGGTAGAAAATATTTTGACTTTATTGATGCTCATACTCTTGCAGGCAGTATTGGGTTTTGATAACCTGCTCTACATTTCAATTGAGTCAAAAAGAGCGCCTGAGGAAAAGCAGCAAATGGTTCGGTCCTTAGGAATCGGATTGGCGATAGTGTTACGGATTGTACTGCTGTACCTGCTTGTCAATTTGATCAAGTATTTTCAAGAGCCCATATTTAGTCTGGGTCTTCCTTTTATCTCAGGGACTTTTACCATTCACAGCTTGATTGTACTTTTTGGAGGTGTATTCATCATGTACACAGCGGTAAAGGAGATTTGGCATTTGGTATATCTAGAAGAGCATGAAGAAGATGCTCATGAAAAAAGCTCTTTAACCAAAATTATCGCCATGATCATTTTCATGAACCTGATCTTTTCCTTTGATTCGATTCTCAGTGCGATGGCGCTTACTGATGTCTTTTGGGTAATGGCCACTGCAATAGTTATCAGCGGCATTTTGATGATCTGGCTTTCAAACCGAGTATCCACCTTCCTTGCAAAAAATAGGCTTTACGAGATTCTGGGATTATTCATACTGTTTCTTGTAGGTGTAATGCTGCTTTCAGAAGGCGGCCACTTGGCGCATCTTTTGTTGTTTGGAAGCCATATAACTCCAATGAGTAAGACTACTTTTTACTTCATCATATTTACTTTGGTGGTGATTGATATCGTTCAAGGCAGATACCAAAGAAAGCTACTGGAGGAAAGAAAAAGTAAGATCAGGTAGTAAATGTGGCCCTTAAAGACCTTTGTTGACAAGATCTATTTTGCATTTCTCTAAGAAAACTGCATCGGTTTTTCGAAAACCATTTTAGGGCAACTAGGTTCCTTATTGCAGCTTTTTAACTAGATAGATATGAGAAATTTTCGGAGTGTATTGTGGGTAATGGCATTTGTACTATTCATAGGTTGTACAAATACCAATGATGAAGATGAGCTCCAGGTAGACGTTGTAATAACCGCATCGGATTTTAGTGTTACCATTCCCGAAAATCCGACTCAGGGACAGGTTTTGGGCGTGCTTGACGCAACCGCCTCTGAAGGACAACTTTCTTTTTCCATCACTACGCAAAGTGTGCAAGACGCAATCGCGGTTAATGCCGACGGAGAATTAAGCGTAGCAGATCCTCAGGCCTTCGATTTTGAGACGAATACTGAAATCACTGCGATAATCAATGCATCTGTGGCCAATGCTTCCAGGGATATCAACATTACTATTACAATTGATAATGTAGCAGAAGGTGTGGATGGGCTGGTTGCCAATAATTTCATCACCAAAATTTTTGAAGGCCCTACGCAAGATCAAGAGATAGGAACAATCAACGCGAGTTCTACGGCAGGTTCAGTATCCTTCCGCTTACTATCTCAAACACCAGAAAATGCTATTAGTCTTGGTTCTTCCACTGGTCTAATCAGCGTAGCTGACCCCAGCCTTTTTGTTTTCTCTGATAACCCACTGATCACTGCTTCAGTAGAAGCAACTGATCAAGTTGATACCCTGGTAGTCAACGTGTCAATTAGCGTTCTAGAAGGTGTAACTATCTGGGACGGCCCACTAATAACATTTACCAAGGCTAGTGGTGCTGATCCAAATGATGCTGTAAATCAAGATAGATTAACTTCCAATGTGTGGTTAACAAGGCGCAATAACGGTGGACCAATCATCAATATTCAATCATCTGAAAATAATGATAATGGACCCGGAGGTACCGAATGGGCCGCTGGAACCACAGCGGATCTTGCCAACCTAGAATTTTCAAATTTAAGAAATGCACTTGGTGGTGGAAGAACCGCTTTCCGCAACGCTGCTGGAAAACAACTGGTACTGCACCTTATTGAGGACGATATCTACCTGAACTTGAGAATCACGCAATGGAGTTCAGGACAAGCAGGTGGATTTGCTTATGAACGAGCCTCGCAGCCTTAACAATCAAGATTACAATCCACTGAAATCCCAATTATCAAGGTACTTAGTAGTAAAGTTACCTGATCTAAAACCCGGGTCGTCCATCATTCGCAGGTGAAAAGGAATCGTCGTTTTAATCCCTTCGATGACAGTTTCTTGCAGCGCTCTCTTCATTTTAATAATGGCTTCTTCTCTGCTTTGTGCGCTAACGATCAGCTTACCAATCATTGAATCATAGAACGGAGGGATGACGTAACCTGCATACACGTGGCTGTCTATTCGGATTCCATGCCCACCTGGGAAATGCAGGTTCGTAATTTTTCCCGGACTTGGTCTAAAGCCATTTCCTGGGTCTTCAGCATTGATTCTCACCTCGATGGAGTGAAGCTGTGGAAAATAGTTTCTTCCTGAGATCTTGCTTCCTGCAGCTACTTTAATTTGCTCTTTTATCAGGTCATAGTCAGTGACTTCCTCTGTGATCGGGTGCTCCACCTGGATACGTGTATTCATCTCCATGAAGTAGAAGTCTCCGTTCTTATCCACAAGAAATTCTACTGTGCCAGCTCCCTCATATTTGATCGCTTCTGCTACTTTGATGGCAGCTGCCCCCATTTTTTCTCTTAGTTCCTGAGAGACAATGGGCGATGGAGTCTCTTCGATCAGCTTTTGGTGCCTTCTTTGGATAGAGCAATCTCTTTCCGACAAATGGCAAGCCTTTCCGTTTTGGTCACCCACAATTTGTATCTCCACGTGTCGGGGCTCCTCCACAAATTTTTCCATGTACATGCCATCGTTGCCAAATGAGGCAGCAGCCTCCTGCCTTGCGCTATCCCAAGCTTTCTTGAATTCACTTTCCTCCTTGATCAGGCGCATTCCTTTTCCACCTCCGCCGGCGGTAGCTTTTATCATTAATGGATACCCGATTTCTTTAGCTAAGCTTGTTGCTTCATCCAAAGATCCCAAGAGTCCCTCTGAGCCTGGAATGCAGGGAACCCCTGCTGCTTTCATCGTTGCCTTGGCGGTAGCTTTGTCGCCCATGGCATTGATCATTTCTTCACCTGCTCCGATGAACTTAATCCCATTTTCAGCACAAACCCTGGAGAATTCTGCATTTTCTGAAAGAAAGCCATAGCCGGGATGTATGGCGTCCGCAGCGGTTACTTCAGCAGCGGCTATAATATTTGGAATTTTAAGGTAGGAGTCTTTGCTAGCTGGAGGGCCAATGCATACTGCTTCGTCCGCGAATCTCACATGTAAGCTATCTGCATCCGCTTTCGAATATACAGCTACTGTTTTTATACCCATTTCCTTGCAAGTACGAATTACACGTAATGCAATCTCACCACGATTGGCAATCAGTATCTTTTTAAACATGATTTGAATGGGTTCTTAAGATGGCTGTACTAAAAATAGCGGCTGATCAAACTCCACGGGTTGCGCGTTTTCAATCAGCACTTTTACTATTTTACCCGAAACCTCAGATTCTATTTCATTAAATAGTTTCATGGCTTCAATGATGCAAACAGGGTCTCCTGCTTTCACTTCAGTTCCTACTTCCACAAAAGCGGGTGTTTCAGGGTTTGCTGAGCGATAGAAAGTACCAATCATTGGTGATCTTACTTCTATTAAATTATCACTAGGCGGGGCAGGGGTAGGGCTTGACTCAGCGGGTGGAGATTGAGGAGCTGGGGTAGGAGCAGGAGTTGCTGCTGCTACAGGTGGAGCCGGAGCTGCAGCTACGATTGAGGGTTCTGCACTTCTCTTTATACTGACCTTTATGTCATCCGTTTCAATATTGACTTCTTCTAGTCCTGATTCAGCTAAAAAAGAGATCAGTTCTTGAATTTCTTTGGCCTTCATAGGTTTTTTTTGATTGGGTTTAGAGGGTTGGATATGATTTGTAATCTACAAAAATTACTTAACCCGCTCCATGTAGGAGCCGTCCACAGTATTGATTTTTACCATTTCGCCTTCATTGATGAAAAGCGGTACCTGAATGGTTGCGCCCGTCTCTACTTCTGCATTTTTGGTTGCGTTAGTGGCAGTATTTCCTTTGACCCCAGGCTCGGCAAAGGTTATTTTCATCTGCACATATTGAGGCAATTCACATCCAAGGATTTTCTCTTCTTCGGCATGAAATAGAATTTCTACTTCTTGCCCATCTTTAAGAAATCGCGGTGCATTGATCATCGATTCTTCCACTGCCACCTGCTCGTAGGTACCTGTATCCATAAAGTGGTAGCCTAGATCATCTTTGTATAGAAACTGATAAGGTCTTCGCTCTACCCTAGCTGTGTTTATTTTATGTCCCGCAGAAAAAGTGTTGTCAATCACTTTCCCAGTGGTAATACTTTTAAGTTTAGTACGAACGAATGCAGGCCCCTTTCCGGGTTTTACATGCTGGAATTCCACTACGGCGAAAAGATCATGGTTAAACTCTATTACCAGTCCATTTTTAATGTCTGAGGTTGTTGCCATTGCTTGTTATAAGGAGGTTGGATTATTCTTAATGTTCTTTATTTATATGCTGGCGTAGCCTGGCTTATTTCGTTCCATCGTAAGCCCATTTCAGCCAGATTGCACCCCATGTGAATCCTCCACCAAAGGCGGCTAAGATCAAATTATCTCCTTTTTTCAATTGAGGTTCATAATCCCACAAACACAAAGGAATAGTGCCACTGGTGGTATTGCCGTAGCGTTGAATATTAAGCATCACTTTTTCGTCAGTGACACCCATTCTACTTGCTGTAGCATCGATGATTCTTTTATTTGCTTGGTGTGGCACAAGCCATGCCACATCTTCGCTGGTCAGTGAATTTCGTTCCATCACTTTGGCAGCTACTCCTGCCATATTCTTCACTGCAAATTTGAAAACCATTGATCCTTCTTGATAAGCAAAGTGCTCACGGTTACGAATTGTTTCTTCCGTAGCTGGCTTGCGGCTACCTCCTGCTTTCATGTGCAGATAAGGTGCCCCAGATCCGTCTGATTGTAGGATTGAGTCTTTGATGCCGTAATCCTCTGAGGTGGGCTCCAAGAGTACCGCACCTGCACCATCCCCGAAAATGATACATGTAGCTCGGTCAGTATAATCGATGATGGATGACATTTTATCACCACCAATCACAATCACTTTTTTGTATTTTCCGGTTTCTATGAACTGTGATCCGGTTACTAAACCGTAGAGAAAACCAGAACAAGCGGCCTGTAGGTCATACCCAAAAGCATTTATTGCACCTAATTGGTCTGCCACGATGTTAGCAGTGGCGGGAAAAACCATATCCGGGGTGGTTGTGCAGCAAATGACTAAATCAATGTCCTCAGCCGAGGTATTGGTTTTATTGAGTAACCCATTTACTGCCTCCACAGCCATCACGGAGGTTCCTTGATTTTCGCCTTTGAGGATGTGCCTTGTCTTTATGCCGGTTCGGGTAGTGATCCACTCATCACTTGTATCCACGATTTTTTCAAGGTCTTGATTGGTGAGAATATCCTCCGGCACATACCCGTGAACACCAGTAATGGCGGCTTGTATGCTTGGCATCAATCCTTAGATTAAGCTAAAACCTCTTTTTCCATCACCACTTTGCCCTTGTAATATAGTTTGCCTTCATGCCAGAAGGCCCTGTGTGGCAAGTGTGCCTCTCCAGTGGTAGGACAGATCACAAAGCTCTTTGGAGTCGCTTTGTAGTGTGTTCTTCTTTTATCTCTTCTTGTTTTGGAAATCTTTCGTTTCGGATGTGCCATTTCTTATCTTCTAATTTTTATTTAGTTTTTTAAGTGCCTCCCAACGGGGGTCTACAGTATCTTGGTTAGGTTCGCTTACGGTTGATGAAAAGATCAATTCATCCTCAGCATCTTCATTTTTGAACTTAGGATGCAGTTTCTTCATTGGAATTTCAAGATGGATGATCTCATACAAAAAAGAAGCAATGTTGATGGACTGTGTAGTTGGTGTGATTACAAATACCTCTTCACTTAGTTCTTTTTCTTCATCTCCGTATTTGAAGATGAGTTCTTTTTCGATGCTTATCGGATATTCAAAGAGCTCCAGACTTCTGTCACATTCAAGGGTCAAATCTCCGACCACTTCAAAATCCAGTGTAAGCATGGATGATGTTTTCTCAATTTGGACTTTGCAACTCCCTTTCCCTAATTTTAAAAGACTACTTTCAAATTTTGAAAAGAAGTCTTCATCAAAGGAAAAATCATATTGGTGTGTTCCATTCTTAAGACCGAAAATGTCGATTTTATAATTCCTGAAAACATCCATAGCGCCTGTCCTTCCAAAGAGGCGCAAATTTAGACAGTTTTAACTTTTTAGAAAAGCAAGTCAGTAGGTTTCCTGTAGCGCTCTATTCGCAAGATTGCTAAGGTTCGGTATGATTAGATAGCCCGGTTTTCGGCCACCCTGCTCGCGAGTAGGAGGGCGTTTTTAAAAGAAATTTCATCCGCAATACTTTTACCCGCAATACCAAAAGCAGTGCCATGATCCGGACTTGTTCTGATAAAAGGAAGACCTGCGGTGAAATTTACCCCTTCCGCAAATGCAAGCGTTTTGAAGGGAATCAGACCCTGATCGTGATACATGGCTAGTATTCCGTCGTATGTTTTATAGTCCCCTTGACCAAAAAATCCGTCTGAAGGCATTGGTCCATCTACCAGATACCCGCTTTCCTGGAAATCTTTTATTGTAGGGGCTATTGTTTCATCCTCCTCATAACCTAACAAACCCTTTTCTCCAGCATGGGGATTGAGTCCAAGAACAGCTACCCTTGGATTTTTTTTTCCAAAGTCGGTTTTGAGCGATTCAAGCATGATGCCTAGCTTCTTACCCACTTTTTCTTTCGTAACCGCGGCGCTCACTTTTTGTAACGGAATATGTCCGGTGACGACACCTACTCTAAGCGATTCATGTACCAGAAACATCAGGCTTTCCTGAGAACCTGCCTGAGTAGTGAGATATTCTGTGTGGCCAGGAAATGAGAAATCAGTCGATTGCACCAAGTCTTTACTTAATGGCGCTGTAGTAATTGCATCGATCCTTTCCTCTTTGAGATGCTTCACGGCCATCGATAGTGACTTGATAGCATATTGACCAGCAATCTTGCTTTCGATCCCTGGTTGAATTTTTACATTCTCATTCCATGCATTGTATAAATAGATTTTGTTTCCTATAGCTTCATCCAAAGAGTGGATGATTTCGAATTGAAGGTCACTTTTTAATTGCTCCTTGTAGTAGTTTATGACTTGTAGAGAGCTATAAATAATTGGAGTAAGGCGCTCCAAAACGCTTGAATTTAGGAGGGCCTTGATGATTACTTCAGGTCCAATTCCGTTGTAATCCCCTATCGAGATACCAATCTTGGGTGGTGCATTCTTTTCCTTCATAGCGCTATATGTACGGACACAAACAAATTGAGGAAGGGTGTTTCATAGTATTTGAATTGTGGGCAGTAGTAGAGAGTTTTGCCACGTATTCCTCCCAAAAAGGGTGTGTCCTCATTTCAAACAAGCCGCAAAAATTGGTAAAAGTCAAACCAAAAAAGAAACTAGGTCAGCATTTTCTTACTGATGCAAACATTGCTTTAAGGATTGTAGAAGCGCTGCAGGAGGTTGATGGTTCCACTGTGATTGAAGTGGGGCCGGGAACGGGCGTTCTATCACAGTATTTGCTTAACAAGTATTCCCAATTCTTGGCTTTTGATATTGATGATGAATCCATTGCTTTTTTAAAGCAGCGATACCCACATCATCAGGAAAAGTTTAGGAAGGAAGATTTTCTGTCCTACCAATTTCCAGAGGGGCAGGTTTCTATTATTGGTAATTTCCCCTATAATATCTCTTCGCAGCTTTTATTTAAAATTTGGGAAAATCACCAATGCACTTCTCAGGTCGTTTGTATGTTGCAAAAGGAAGTGGCCCAGCGTATTTGCGCTTCACCAGCCAATAAACAGTACGGCATTCTAAGCGTCCTGTTAGGAGCCTTTTTTGACATTGAATATTTGTTTGATGTGGGTCCCAGGGCATTCGATCCTCCACCAAAGGTTGATTCAGCAGTGATTCGCTTAAAAAGAAATGAAACAAAGGCGCTGCCTTTCGATCAGGAATTCTTTAAGTCTGTGGTGAAAGCAGGATTTGGTCAACGTAGAAAAACCTTGCGCAACGCACTGAAGCCTCTAAATTTACCCCTTGCAAATCTGGCTGATCATATGCTAATAAAGAGAGCTGAGCAGCTATCGGTCGAAGATTTTATCGCACTTACTAGAAAATTATCCTGAAATGGATCAGCTATTAGAATTTGAACTTTCGCTACAATTTAAAGAGCGTTTTCAGGAGGCATTGGCAGCTGAAGATCAGGTTTTTATCAAAGAGGTACTTGAGGGTGTAAATCCTGCGGATATTTCTGAGTTGCTAGATGAATTTACCTCAGAGCAGTGCAAGTATGTATTTGATCTCCTTCCCAAGGACATAGGCGCGGATATACTTGAAGGACTTGAGGAGGACATCCGAGAAGAGTTTATCACTTTTTTCAGTAAGGAGGAGCTTGCATCCTACATTGAGATCATGGATTCCGATGACGGTACAGACATTCTATACGAAATGTCCGTACAGGATAGAAATGAGGTGATCCGCCAGATTTCTGAAGAGGAGAAGGCTGCTCATTTGATGGAGCTTCTTGAGTACGACGAAGATGTTGCGGGAGGCATTATGGCTAAAGAGCTGATAAAAGCCAACATGAACTGGAACATCCTGCAGTGTATTGAGGAAATCCGGAAACAGGCTGAGAATGTTGAGAAAATATATTCAGTGTACGTGGTGGACGATTCGGAAAACCTGGTAGGTAAGGTTGGGGTAAAAAATCTGATCCTTGCAAAATCCTCCGCTAGAGTTAAGGACATCTACGAGCAAGAGATCACCTCTGTAGAAACCTCCACGAGCGAGGAGGAGGTAATTGAATTGATGCAGCGCTATGATCTTGAGGCCATTCCAGTAGTAAACGCCAGAGGTCAGCTAGTAGGAAGGATTACCATCGATGATGTGATTGACATCATGAGGGAAAATGCAGAAGAGGAACGCCAATTAATGGCGGGTGTGAGCTCAGATGTAGAGGAGGATGATTCGGTCTGGAAAATATCACGGGCCAGATTACCCTGGCTTATTATAGGTATGGCAGGTGGCTTGCTCGGCGCAAGGTTCCTTGGAATTTTTGAAGAAGAGATCATCATCGTCCCTGCACTTGCTTTCTTTATTCCACTTATCACTGCATCCGGTGGAAATGTGGGTATTCAATCTTCGGCCATTGTTGTACAGAGCTTGTCCACCCCAAATGTTTTTGCTGATAGTATGTGGAAAAGGCTCCTTAAAGTGCTTTTGGTCGCTATTCTAAATGGGGCCATTCTGTCCTTGGTCGTGTTTGGAACCGTAATGCTATTGATGGGTGAGCAACCACTTGCTGCTACGGTCTCAATAGCACTTTTTGCAGTAGTACTATTGGCCTCTTTCATGGGTACCGTAACTCCGCTGGTCCTTCATCGATTTGGTATCAATCCCGCGCTGGCTTCTGGACCTTTCATTACCACAACCAACGATTTGCTGGGACTGGCTGTCTATTTTTCGATAGCGCATTTACTCTACAGCTTATGACCAAAAAGAAAAAGGTGCTCATCGTTGATGATATGCACGAGAGTATCCTTCCTTTACTTCGAAATGAGGGTTTTGAGCCCATATACCTCCCCATTGTATCACGTGAGGAAATATTGGAGTTGATCCCAGATTTCCATGGTTTAGTGATACGCAGTAAAACCACTGTTGATAAGGAACTTATTCAACAAGCTAAAAAGTTGGAGTTTGTGGCAAGAGCGGGCGCTGGTTTGGATAAGCTGGACGAGGCAAACTTAAGGGAGCATGGCATTCTCATCGTCAATGCACCGGAAGGTAATCGAGATGCTTTAGGCGAGCATACGCTTGGTTTACTACTCGCGGTGCTGCACCGGATTAATGTATCCTTTCAGCAAATAAAGGGAGGTAGTTGGGATCGTGAAGGTAATCGCGGAATCGAATTAAAAGGAAAAGTAGTTGGCATTTATGGTGTGGGCTATATGGGTAAGTCTTTTGCAAGTAAGCTGAAAGGACTAGGATGTAAGGTCATCGGCTATGACAAGTACAAGTATGAGTTCAGTGAAGATTTCATTGAAAAAGTTTCTTTAGATGAGTTTCAACAACGAACTGAGATTTTAAGTATTCACATTCCTCTCACTGATGAGACTGAGTATCTTTTTGATAAATCCTATCTGTCTCGATTTAGTCAGCTGAGAATCGTCCTCAATACCGCTAGAGGCAAAGTGCTGAGAACCAGCGATCTGACTGACCTCATTGAGGAGGGTAAAGTCTATGGTGCAGGTTTAGATGTTTTGGAAAATGAGAAACCCTCAACCTACAGTGCCAAAGACAGGGAACTCATCAAGCGGCTGGCCGTCCTCCCCAATGTTATAGTAACTCCACATGTGGGAGGATGGACTTTCGAGTCATATCAACGAATTAATGAGGTTTTGGTAGGGAAGTTGAAGGCTGCATTTGCAAGCTAAAGACTTGCTTTTGAGGGCCAGATAACCTTTATATTTGCACATTAGAAAAGTTCAAAAAACGGCTTCAGTGATTGGAGCCGTTCTTTTTTTGTTCAAAAGTGTACTAGATGGCAGTAAATTATTATACAAAGGCAGGTCTACAAAAACTCAAAGATGAACTGACTGAGCTGAAGACCAAGGGAAGAGCCGATATGGCTAAGCAGATCGCTGAGGCGAGAGACAAGGGAGATTTAAGCGAAAATGCAGAGTACGATGCTGCTAAAGAAGCGCAAGGTCTTTTGGAGTTGAAGATATCTAAGCTAGAAACGGTGGTAGGAAACGCCCGAATCATTGATGAATCATCTGTAGATACCTCGAAAGTGAGCATCCTGAGTTCGGTGAAAATTCGAAATAAGAAAAATAAAGCAGAAGTCACTTATCAGCTCGTTGCTGAAGAAGAGGCCGACCTGAAAAGCGGGAAGATCTCTGTGCAGTCGCCCATTGGCAAAGGACTACTGGGAAAGAAAAAGGGCGATGTTGCAACCATTAAAGTACCGGCTGGCGATATGGAGTTCGAAATTGTAGATATCACCATTTAATGGCTACTATTTTTACCAAGATCATTAACAGGGAGATCCCTGGCTACATTGTAGCGGAGGATGATCAGCATATTGCATTTCTAGACATCAACCCACTGCAGAAAGGTCATACACTGGTGGTACCTAAAAGGGAAGTTGATTACGTTTTTGACCTTGATCATCAGTCCCTTGCTGGCTTGTTTTCTTTTTCAAAAAGGGTGGCTAAAGCAATTGAGCAAGTAATAGAATGTGAGCGGATTGGTATTACAGTGATGGGATTAGAGGTTCCTCATGCCCATGTTCATCTGATCCCAATTCAGGCCATGGATGATATGAACTTTGCAAATATGAAGCTCTCCTTTTCTAAAACGGAAATGGGCGAACTTGCAAAGCAGATCGCTGAAAACTTTTCCTAAAGTCTTTAGGGTTCGTAGGGTAAAAAAGGGGTGATATCCCCACCGTACCGATGAACCTCCCTAATAATACTGGAGCTTATGGGTGCCAGTTCTGGAGAGGTAATTAAGAACACAGTTTCCAGATCGGCGTTGAGGTAGCGATTTACCTGTGAGATACTGTTTTCGTATTCAAAGTCGGTGGTGTTTCGCAAACCTCTGAGCAAAAATTTGGCATCATACTTTTTAGCCAGTGCAGCAGTAAGTTCATCATATACGATTACCTCAACCCTTTCTTCCTCAGCAAAGGCGAGCTTTATCTTATCCACCATCCAGCTCACTTCAAAGTACCGTTTATTCTTTTTGCTATTATGTCCAATAGAGACGACTACCCGGTCAAAAATCTCTAAGCCTCTGGCTACAATATCAAAATGGCCTTTGGTAAAAGGATCAAAGGAGCCTGGAAAAAGAGCTGTTTCCATCAACGTTGGCTACATGCAGAGATACCCGCCCATCACGTCAAAATACAAATGATCAGGGATCTCATCGAATTGATACCGAAAGCGAAGGAATGAGGGCCTGGACCCAAAAGAGATATTGTGTATGTATTTCTTCAACATCTTCATCTCATCTGAATATTGCTTGATGAATCCCCATAGGAACAGCGGATCCTTCTTTGCGCTCATTTTTAACTCCTGAAAAACCAGCAGGATGTATTTGAGGATGTCCTCTTTTTTTCTTCCTGAAAACTGATTGTAAAGCAGGATTTTCTTTCCCTCTGTTGCAAGCACATGAAAGATACCTCTGTCTATAAAACAGTACATTCCTTTCCCGTCGATGTGTTCAGCGTGTTTCAGTACTCCTTCTATGATAGCACTGCCCTGGTGAATGATGTGTACCTTTTTCTTTTTGTAAATAGACTCCACCCATCTACAAAGTTTTGATTCGGCTGAAAAGACGTTTACCGTCTCTGCGCTGATCTGCTTGTAATAATTCACCTCTTCAAAAGAAGTTTTTATCTCGCTGTTTAATGCTAAATAATCTGCCGAATTCTCCGAAACGAACATGGAAGCAGGCACCAGCGTAAACTTATGCGTCTTAAGACAAAGCTTTACGTCTTTCCAAAATCCTGCGGTAAGAAATTCATGCTCGTCCAGTATTTGCTTGATCAATCGAAGACGACCATTTACTGTTTTTACACCTCGGAGGATATAGTCCTCTAGCGCCATGCATTGATTATCCTGAGAGTCCACCACGGCAAACTGCAGATCATAAATACCCACCTGCATCACTAGAGAGTAGTGGTCCAGTTCGTCAATGGTGAATTTTGAGTCTTTTACACGATTGACGCGCTTGAATGTGGATGTGTCTGCTGCGACCAAATCAATTTATTCCCAATTACCTGCGGTAGTAACGCTGGTTCGTGAGCCAAAACGCAAAGGCTTACGAGTGTTATACTCGCTTTCCTCGTCACGACTTGGATCCACCGGTTTAGGATTTTTTACTTCAATGGCATTTACCTGCAACCCTGCCTTGGTAATCTTATCAGCCCAAACTATAAATTGCGTTGGAGGCTGTGTTCCAGGTACATAAGATAATGTGTTGAGATCAAATCTTGGCCATTTCTTAGATGAAAACAGCGAATCCATCACTGGGCGTGTGCCTAAGGTGTCTATGTCAACGACAATACTGTCTTTACCGTAGGGTAGTGTAATGATGGTCTCGCTTTTCTCGGTGAGGTAGAAGCTACCGGTATCGATAAAGGCGATCAAATTATCCCAGTCACTTGTGTACTGGCCATTGACTTGCATGTAGGCAGTTTCTGCCTCTCGGATCATTTTTAGTTGCTCAATAATTCTCGCTTCGGCACTTGCTATTCGCTCTTTCTCGTCAATCGATGACTTTATGCTATACACAAGGAATCCTGCCAGACCTACCCAAACCACGAGCATTACTAGCGAGATAATTTTGGTTTTGTTCATTGTAAAATGTCTTAGAAGCTAGGTTTTTGCAATAATAAAGATTTAATGCTGATTCTAGTAGCATGCGTTCCCTATTCGCTTTCAAAAGTAAGCAAACCCCTAAGATCCATGATGTTTTGCCCCCGACGAAATGCACTATGAATGGCATTTTGTGGGATGTTTTTAAGATCACTTTCACCAAAAAAGCGAGCCTCCTCTAAAATCTGGCTACTTTGATCAAGCTCCGGATCAGACCCTAGCTGAAGAACCCCAGATTTGCGAATTACAGCAAAAAAGAACTCAAGGGCATGGTGCTTCCCATCAATGTGCTCGTTGGTAAATAGAAATTTGACTATTTGTATTGAAAGATTGGTCTCTTCCAAAAATTCTCTTTTGAGGGTTTTTTCCAGTGATTGCCCAAATTCCACACCACCCCCAGGCGGGGACCACAAAAAGCCAGCTTTCCCAATGCCTTTATGCTTGATAAGCAATACTTGCTGTTTTTCTATCAATAAGCCGCAGGCACGCACCCTTACTTTGTATGCGAATGGCTCTGGATTTTGTTTGGCAGTGGCTAACATTTCATTTTAGGGTTTGGTTATTTTTGCAATTAAACAGAACAAGAAAACATGAAAAAGCCTCTGATCCTTTTCCTTGTCGTACTTTCATTTGGTGTTTTTGCCCAGGAAGCTGAAGAGCAGCCACTATCAGGTCCAAAAATCTTCTTTGCCGAGAAATCTTACAATTTTGGAGAAATCGTTCAAGGTGATAGGGTATCCTACACATTTGAGTTTGAAAATACAGGTAATGAACCGCTCATTCTTTCCGACGTGAAAACTACCTGTGGTTGCACAGCGCCGGAGTGGCCTAGAGAGCCGATTGTACCAGGTACAAAGGCCGAATTAAAAGTAGTTTTTAATAGCACCGGAAAACTCAATATGCAGAACAAAGTAATTACTGTAATGTCCAATGCAGTGAATAATCCTGCCAGAGTCAAAATTGTAGGAAACGTAGTTTCTAAGGATAGTCAGCAGTAGCAGATTTTTCTGCGTACGGATAGTGATTGTTTAGGGTCGGCTGCCGAAAATGGCACTGCCTATCCTAACCATTGTGGAACCTTCTTCAATTGCAATTTGGTAGTCCCCGCTCATACCCATTGACAGCACCTCCATTTGGTGTGGATTTGGGATTGAGGAGCTGAGCTTATCATAAAGCTTCTTTAATGATCTGAATTCTTTTCTTACTTGAGCCTCATCCTCGGTAAAGGTGGCCATACCCATTAAGCCAGTGATTCGGGCATGCGCTAATTCTTGAAAGGAATTTTGTTCAATCAGGTTCAGAACTTCTTGTTCGTCAAAGCCAAATTTGGAATCTTCTTCCGCAATATGAATTTGGAGCAGACAATTGATTATTCGATCCTCATTTTTGGCTCGTTTCTCTATTTCTGTGAGAAGCCGGCTAGAATCAACGCCGTGAATCAAGTTCACAAATGGCGCAATATATTTCACCTTGTTACGCTGTAGGTGCCCTATCATGTGCCATTGGATGTCGGGCGGCAGACTTTCTGCTTTATCCACAAGTTCTTGTACTTTATTTTCACCAAAGTCTCTTTGACCAGCTTCATAGCAGGAATGGATTGATTCAATAGGTTTGGTTTTGCTCACCGCAACTAGCGTACAGTGCTCGGGAATACTATCAGTTATTTTATTGAGAGATGTAGTGATACTCATTCTTTTGGGAGTTGTTGTTATTCCTATTTGCTTCTTTAAAGATTTTCCTTTGTTCTATTGTGAATGCTTCAATTATCTACATTTGACTAAGATTCAAATAGGTTTACAGAGGGAAACAAATAATTGTCGAATTGTTTTTCTGTTACCTAAATCAAGATGGACGTAAAATAAGACTCCATGGCAATACTGGGTAAGCTTCTAAAAAAAGGCGTTACACTAAGGGAAAGCCTCGAACAGATGTACAGCTCCCCAGGAGACTTGCAAAAGCAGGAGCTGAGAAATCTTCTCATTCATTGCCAAAATACGGCTTTTGGCAAAGCACACAATTTCACCGCGATACTGTCTGCCTTTAAAAAGAAAGCAGAAGGATCCTACTACGAAACATTCAAGCACTCTGTACCTATTTTTGATTACGATAAGATTTACGAGGAATGGTGGCATAGAGCAAAGTCAGGCGAAAGAGATATCTGCTGGCCAGGAAAGATCAAATACTTTGCGCTGAGCTCAGGGACTTCAGGTGCTCCTTCCAAGCATATACCGATCACGAGAGATATGCTCAAATCCATCAGAAAAACTTCTACCCGGCAGATGCTCACCATGAGTAAATATGACTTGCCTGCCTCATTGTTTTCTAAGGGTATATTGATGCTTGGAGGTAGTACAGACCTTAAGCGCAATGGGCATTACTTTGAAGGTGACCTAAGCGGCATCACGACTTCTCAAATCCCATTTTGGTTTCAGCACTTTTATAAACCGGGAAAACGTATCGCCAAAAAAAAGGACTGGAATGACAAGCTAGAGGAAATTGTAAAAAAGGCTCCTGAGTGGGATATGAGTATCATTGCCGGAGTGCCTGCTTGGCTTCAAATATTGCTGGAAAAGATCATTGCCCATTACAATGTCAAGACCATCCATGACATATGGCCAAACCTGAGCATTTTCGTTCATGGTGGAGTTTCTTTTGAACCGTATCGCAAAGGGTTTGAACGGCTACTGTCAAAACCATTGATCTACATGGAGACCTACCTTGCTTCGGAGGGCTTTATTGCTTTCCAGGCAGTGCCGGGAAGTAAAGCAATGCGGCTTGTGCTCAATAATGGAATTTTCTACGAGTTTATCCCTTTTACGGAAGCCAATTTTGACGATGATGGTAAGTTGAAGCAAGAGGTGAATCCTCTCAACATGGATGAAGTACAGCTTGGGGTTGATTATGCACTCCTGATCAGCACGAATGCCGGGGCTTGGCGTTACATGATTGGGGATGTAATTCGGTTTGCTTCTTTGGAGGATTGTCAAATCACCATTACAGGTCGTACAAAACTCTTCATGAGCTTGTGCGGGGAGCACCTGAGCCTGGACAACTTAAACAAAGCAGTGGAGATGGTCGACCAGCAATTCAATATTTTCACTAGAGAATTTACGCTGGTAGGTGCCCGAGCAGGTAATCTATTTGCGCATCATTGGTACATCGGGACAGATGATGAGGTTGAAGGTGCAGACTTAAGGACTGCTATTGACGAAAATCTGAAGGCGCTAAATGATGATTATAAAGTTGAGCGAAGCTCAGCGTTACAGGAAATAAGACTCACGGTGCTGCCATCTAAAGTCTTTTATGAGTGGATGGAGGCGCAAGGAAAAGTAGGGAGCCAAAACAAATTTCCACGGGTCCTTAAGAAAGAAAAGGCGGCATCCTGGGTAGATTTTGTGAGCAAGGCCTCCAATTTGAAAATCTACTCCTAGTTCAGCACTAAGGTAATTCTAGTGTTATCCTGCTATTGAAGGACATACGAAGTTTGGAAAAATTCCCTGACTGTTGATTTGTGTTTCAGCAAGTCTCTGTGTTGTGTTTCCGGTCAGTACGAGTGCAGTATCCAAACCAAATTTATTCGCACCTATAATATCTGTACTCAGCGTATCCCCAACCATGAGGAACTTTCGCTTGTCAGGTGTGCTACCAAGCTGCATCGCATGCTGATAGGCAAAAAGGAACAACTGAGAATCCGGTTTGCCAAAGTGGATAAAGTTTTTGCTCACGATACGTTCCACCATTCCTGCCAGAGAACCTACCGCAATGTTAATTTCATCGCTCGATGCGGGATATGAGGTATCGGTGTTGGCTACCACCGCTGGTATATTAGTGGATCTTAGAATATTCACCGTTTTATTCAGGTCTTTACTCCAATCAAATCCTTCATCGTCCAGAAAGATCACGGCAGCCATATCGTCCAAGTGTTCGTCGCTGATTTCTTTGATTGATATGGCTTTTAGCCCAAAAGAAGTGAGGTATTCAATTGATTTTGTGGTTCCAATACATGCGATGATGCCTTTTGTGACCTTAAGTTGTAGAAACTCACTTGCCAGCATGAGCGATGAAATGATTTTTTGTTCAGTTATTTGAACTAAGCCTTCACTTTGATATCCTTCCGCAAGCGCCTTTGGAGACCTACTCGCATCATTGGTAAGGATATAATAGTCTTTGCCTAGGGTATCCAACAGGCTGAAGGTCTCTAATACCCCTGGTAGTAATCCACTGTGGTTTTTCAATACACCGTAAGCGTCAAAGAAGATGGTGCTGTAAGGGGAAATGATGTCCTTAAAATGGTGAATTTGCATGAGCTCAAGCTAAGGCATCCCAAAGATGATCTTCTCTAAAATTGGTGTCTAACTGTGGGAAGTAAAGGGAAAAGGCTTCTTGCTGTAACCTTGATGCGTAAACCTCATTAAAGAAATAACGTCCATCTTTTACCACGTAGTTGATGATGAAGAATCTGTAGCATTCTTTTATCAGCTTTATTTCTTCTTCGGTTAATGGGAATTCAGCATGATAGCTTTTAAGAAAAATTGTAAACCGGTCTTCCATCAGCGGATCAATCAGGTAACTGAAGATTGTTCTGTCGCCAATACTTGAACATACCCTGCTGAAAAAGTAGAAATCCATCACCCGGGTACTCATCCTAAACCAATCGTAATCCCAGCGTGAAAAAAATTGATAATCCTGGTCTACAGAAAAATTTCCAATGTTCCAGTCTACAAACACAGGAATAGACGGAAGTTCATCCACACCAATCAAGGTAAAATTTTCCTCCAGCAAGTCGCACTGCCGGTGAATCTCCTTCACATTCCCCCGGTGCTCCCATTGACCCACGTCGGTTTTTAAAATATCCCTTAAAATGTCAAGGTCATTCTTAATTTGCTTATGGTTGGGCGGTAGCGCATTTCTGGTGTTGGTACAAGCCCGATGAAACTGCGCCAACTCTCTACCTAAAATCCGAATTTGTTCTTCAGATTGCTTTTTGGCCGGTCGCTGATTTACACGGATCGGGTTGTAAAAAACCACCCAGGCGTCCACATCATTTCCAGTGTAGCGATGCACAAAAAGCTGACCATATTTTGTCAGTGATTTTGCTACAAAATTCTCGAAGGGAGCGGGTAGGTTGGTGGCAAGGGCATTTACAATGGTATGGTCTTCTACAAAGTGTTCAAATTTTCCAAAGTAAGATAGCTTGGCGATAATACAGGTCTCATCTTTAAGTCTTATGCGGAAAACAAAATTGGTGGACACTTTCGCACTGATGTCCTCCACAGTAGCAATGGGCCTGGACGCATCGTATTCTCTCCATGCATCCTTAACAATTTCTATAAAATCAATGAATCGTTGCATACTCAAATTCCTTCAAAATAGCGCGAAATTTCCCAATCTGTGACTGCTTTTTCATACTGCGCCACTTCCCATTCACGGGTCATTACAAAGTGCTGTACAAAGGCTTCTCCGAAAAGCTCTGTTGCTATTGTGGAATTTTTCATTTTTTGGGTTGCCTCATTTAAAGTCTGCGGCAAGTTTTTCAATTTTTGGTCTTCATAAGCATTTCCGGTTGTTTCAGGCAATTCCAAATCAAGTTTGTGCTTGATACCATAAAGCCCAGAAGCTAGAGATGCTGCCATGGCAAGATAGGGATTAGCATCTGCTCCAGGCACTCTAAATTCTATTCTACTTTCTTCTTCTGTACCGATTAATCTGCAAGCAGTGGTACGGTTTTCTACTCCCCAGCTCACGCTCGTTGGTGCCCAAGTACGAGAAGCAAACCTCTTGTAGCTATTAATGGTGGGAGCATACATGGGCATTAAATCAGGCAGCGTAAGTAGCACCCCCGCTAGATAGTATTCTTGCAATTTCGCCAGGCTACCATCTTCAGTAGAGAAGCAATTTTGTTCTTTCATCCAAAGGCTTTGATGCAAATGCCCGCTGCATCCAGGTAACTCAGCCTTGGGCTTGGCCATAAATGATGCCTGTATTCCGTGTTTTATGGCCAGTTCTTTAACAAATAGTTTGAACAATGAGGCTCGGTCGGCGGCATCCAAGGGCGCTGCATGCTGGATGGCAGCTTCCATGGCTCCAGGGCCGGTTTCAGTGTGCAGACCTTCCAGTGGTACGCCAGCTTCTTCCAAACGTGAGAAAAGATCATTCCAGAACTCATGAAATTGGCCCGCGCGCAGTACCGAATAGCCAAACATTCCTGTCGATAATGGTACTTCAGGTTGATCTTTTCTGAAATTGAACCATTCCCATTCCATTGCCATCCGTGCGGAAAAACCAGCGGTTTTTACATCTGAAACGACCTTTCTCAGCAAACCTCTGGGACAAATTTCTACATTGGAACCTGAAAAATCAGCTAGTAGCATCGGCATTCCGTCGCGCCAAGGCAAGACCCTGAAAGATGACGGGTCAATATTTGCTTTTACATCAGGAAACCCCCGATCCCAGCCGGAGCCTTGGTTGCTTTCATAAAGTGAATCCTGAACATCCCAACCAAATATTACTTCACAAAAGCCAAAGGGGTCATCCATAGCTTTGAGCACTTTATCACGGTGCATCAGCTTTCCTCTGAGCAGCCCGTCTAGATCGCAAACAGCAACTTGGCAGTAATGGACCTCACTTTTTGAGAAGTATTCTTGAACTTGTTTTTTATTCATCAGCGCATGGCGAAAGGCTAAAATTATCAGCTATTTTGCGAACTATGACAGAAACACCCACAGAGAGGTCGCTGAAGCAAATCAAGTTGATACTCGGAATTTTTTTAGGAATTGTTTCTCTATATCTCATGAGAGAGCTTTCTAACCTGGTTATTCCGCTTTTTTTCGCACTTTTCTTTGCCGTACTGTTCCAGCCTTTGGTTCAATTCTTCAATCGGTTTGTTTCAATGAGTTTAAGTGTGGCAATTACCACAGTGCTTACATTGGGTATTTTCTTCGTCATCGGTTTTGGACTTTACAAGGTGATTCAGGCACTTGTAGAAAACAGCGAGACGATTTTGAATAGCATTTCTACGGATG
>JBCCLV010000040.1:0-31885 GCA_039026695.1 Bacteroidota bacterium | reverse complement strand
CAGTATAGGGTAGGTTGCATACGCGTTACGCACCCGTGCGCCGGTCGCCACCAGTCCGAAAACCGTGCTGCCCCTCGACTTGCATGTATTAGGCCTGCCGCTAGCGTTCATCCTGAGCCAGGATCAAACTCTCCATTGTATATAAATCTTAATGTATTGTTTAACCTGACTACTTTTTCCTCAAATAATTGACATATCCAAGGTGGAACTTAATTGCTACATAACAACATCCATTCAAAGAACTTTGACTTGACTTTTCAAGTTTGAAGCCTAAAATTTATTTGAATTTTTGACTTTCTCTTTTGCTTTCCTGTGAAAGCGGACGCAAAGATACCAGTAATTATTTACCGAAAAAGCTTTGCTGAGAAAAAAAATAAAAAAATTGCTCGTTCTTTATTTTTCTGTCCAATTCTTTATTCGGCCTTCAAATTTATACTAATTGATCGAAAACCTTATCACTTAATACAGGAAAATGCTTCCTTCCTTTGCCACAGTCTCTTTTCTGTCTGGGCCAAGAGATACTAAGGCTATATCTGCACATGTATACTTTTCAATAGTCGAAATAAAACTTGTTAAAGCCGCAGGTAAGTTCGAGAATTGGGATATCTGATCCACTGTCCAACTTTGGGCTTTAGTAAGTCCAGGATTAATGGTATCCTCCGTTGAATATGGGATTTCATGAATTTCTTGACCATCAACGATGTAGCGGTCACATATATATAATTCATCCAGCTCTGAAAGTACATCGGCTTTCATCATAAACAATTTTGAAACACCATTGAGAATACAAGAGTATTTGAGTGCTGGAAGATCCAGCCACCCACATCTACGGGGTCTCCCTGTGGTGGCGCCAAATTCATTTCCTAGTCTTCTTAAATTTTCTCCAGCAGCATCGTTTAACTCCGTAGGAAAAGGACCACTACCAACTCTGGTGCAATACGCTTTAAATACCCCAAATACCTGATCAATCTTGGAGGGGGCGATTCCAAGGCCTGTGCAAGCTCCGGCAGTAGTGGTGTTAGAGCTGGTCACGAAAGGATAGCTCCCAAAATCAATATCTAGCAGCGTGCCCTGAGCTCCTTCGGCAAGTACCTTCTTCCCACTCATTAGGGATTCGTCCAGAAAGTACTCGGTACTCAGTATCTGCATTTCTCTAAGTTCTTGAACACTATCAAAGAACTCACCCTCTTGCAAACTCAAATCATACTCAAAATCCAATCGGTTCAGCATTTCAACATGCTGGGCTTTTAGCGAATTATATCTTCTCTCAAAATTCCCTTCAAGAATGTCTCCTACGCGTAGACCATTGCGACCTATCTTGTCCTGATAAGTGGGGCCTATACCTTTCAAGGTAGAGCCAATCTTGCCGTCTCCCTTGTTTTTCTCCAGTGCCTGATCGAGCAATTTGTGTGTAGGCAGTATTAGTTGCGCTTTGTTGGAAATAATTAGCGCATTGCTAATATCAATTTCAAACGGGCTAAGCTTCTTCAACTCATTTCTGAAAATAATGGGATCGATAACTACACCATTTCCTATTACATTCAACACACCTGGATGAAATATACCTGAGGGTATTTGATGTAGAACGTGCTTTTTACCATCAAACTCAAGGGTATGCCCTGCATTTGGTCCCCCTTGAAATCTCGCCACTATATCATAGTGCGGTGCCAGGTAGTCAACAATTTTTCCTTTGCCCTCGTCTCCCCATTGAAGACCTAGAATAACATCTACTTTTGACATTTACTTAAATTCTTTTTAGCGCAACCTCTTTAGATAGCTCTACCTCGAAAATGGATTTGAGCTTTGTTATTTGGAGAAGTTTCTGGACGTGATCGGATGGGTTAATTAGAAAAAGGTTGCCTCCTTGATTCTTGAATTTTGTGAGCAATGTGATTAAAACTCCAATACCACTGCTGTTTATGTACTTGGTATCTGAAATATCGACAAGACAAAAAAGTACTTTTTTCCTGATTGCATTGTTGGCCAATTCTACCAATTCAGGACCAAAGTCCTCTCCGATTAAGTCACCTCTAATAACGATATCAAGTGTTTTCCCTTGAATACTGCCGCTGAAATTCATAATCCAAAAGTAGAAAAGCGCTCGCTATAAAAGCTACTATCACTAGATCATTTAGGAGGCGATTGTAACATCGAGGCTATCTGTCACTTGGTTAATGACTCCACAGCCTCTGACTTACTGTTCTTTTTATGCTCGCAGGTTTCACAGCTTCCGTATAGCATAAGAGAGTGATGATCTACTTTAAATTTCAAGATTTGCCCCACGGTAGTCATAATGTTTTGTATTCGCGGATCGCAAAACTCATGTACTTTGCCGCACTCATTACAAATCAAATGGTCATGTTGCCTAAAGCCGTGTGCCCTCTCAAACTGAGCGATGTTTTTCCCAAATTGATGCTTAGTAACAAGATCCGAATCTACCAGTAGGTCTAGCGTATTATATACTGTAGCTCGACTCACCCGGTAATTTTTATCTTTCATACTTACGTACAATGATTCTACATCAAAGTGACCGCTCTTTGAGTATATCTCTTCCAAAATCGCAAATCTCTCAGGGGTTTTTCTTAAACCCTCCTTCTCTAAATGACCTTGGAAAATTTGTTTTACTTCCTCGTATATATTGTCAATAGCCATAAGTTCTAGTTCTCTTACCGTTATCCTGATCGACTGACCTTTACAACTCCTTTAACCTTACCTAGTTTCTTCGCAAGTTTATCTAAGTGGATTGTGTCTTCCACGTATAACCTGATTTTTCCTTCAAAAATTCCTCCCTCAGTATTTAAAGAGAGTGATCTCATATTCACCTTCAATTCTTCAGAGATGATGTTTGACACATCACTTACTAAACCTAGCCTGTCTGTACCTATGATCGCCAGTGTCGCTTCAAAAGATTGCTTTCTATAAGACGCCCACTTGGCTTTTATGATCCTGTAACCATAATTTGACAATAATTCAGCAGCGTTTGGACAAGTTGTTCTATGTATTTTAATTCCATCGCTTACCGTCACAAAACCAAAGACATCATCTCCTGCGATCGGATTACAACATTTAGCAAATTTGTAATCAACAATATCAAGATCTTCTCCTAACAACAATAAGTCATTATCTGTCTTCCTTACCTTTCTTAATTTATCTTCTACAGCTTTTGCATCGCGGGCTTCTTTTGCCTGCTGTTGAGGTACTTTAGCAAAGGACTTGATCATACTATGATCAATTTTCCCCGTACCTACCAAATAAAATAGATTTGAGATGCTCTTGACGTTGAAGTAATGAACGATTGCATCTAGTGCGGCCTGAGTGTAATTGATCTTAAGCTGCTTCAATTTTCTTTTTACAATCGCCCGACCCTCGTCTATGGAGGACCTTCTCTCCTCTTTGAGCGCATCTTTGATTTTTGATTTTGCTTTGGAACTGACCACGTACTGCAGCCAACTTTCGTTCGGCTTTTGCTTTTTAGAGGTAAGTATTTCTACCTGATCTCCATTCTTTAACTCGAAGTTTAAAGGAACCAACTTTTGATTCACCTTGGCGCCAAGACAGTGTGCTCCAATTTCAGAGTGAATATCGAACGCAAAATCAAGCGCTGTTGCGCCCTGAGGCAGTGTTTTTAAGTCCCCTTTTGGCGTAAAAACAAAAACCTCATCGCTGTACAGGTTGGATCTGAAATCATCTACAAATTCGATTGCAGTTCCGTCATTTTGCTCTAAAATCTCTCGAACTTTTGAGATCCACATTTCAAGCCCTGACTCGGCAGGTGTGTTTCCGTCTTTGTATTTCCAGTGCGCTGCATATCCCTTCTCTGCGATCTCGTCCATTCTTTTGGTACGGATTTGAACTTCCACCCACCGCCCTCGGGAACTCATTACTGTGGTATGAAGAGATTCATATCCATTTGCTTTGGGTATGCTTATCCAGTCTCTTAGGCGATCTGGATTGGGTTGATAGTAATCTGTAACTAAGGAATAAACCTGCCAGCAGTATGCCTTTTCCTCCCGGTATTTCACATTAAGTATGATACGGATCGCAAAAAGGTCGTAAACCTCCTCAAAAGGGATCCCCTGATTTTTCATCTTATTCCAGATAGAATGAATGGACTTTGGACGCCCTTTTATCTCATATTTAATTTGAAGTGAATTGAGTCGATCGCGAATGGGCTTGGTGAATGATCTGATAAACTTATCTCGCGCCTCTTTAGTATCGCTGATCTTCTCCGCGATCTCCATATACATGTCTGGCTCACTATATTTCAGATACAGATCTTCCATTTCTGATTTAAAGGAGTATAAACCCAATCTGTGCGCTAGCGGTGCATACAGGTAGATGGTCTCATTGGCGATCTTTAATTGCTTTTTTCGCGGCATGCTCTGTAGGGTGCGCATATTGTGGAGCCTATCTGCAAGTTTGATCAGAATCACTCGAACATCATCTGAGAGGGTTAGCAGCATTTTACGAAAATTCTCCGCTTGTTGCGAACTTCCCTGGTCAAATACTCCAGCGATTTTGGTCAACCCGTCAATAATACTGGCCACCTTCTTTCCAAAAAGTCTTGAAATGTCTACAAGTTCGTAATCTGTATCCTCAACTACATCGTGCAGTAGCGCAGCAATTATAGAAGTGGTGCCTAAGCCTATCTCTGAAATACAAATCTCTGCTACCTCTAGAGGGTGGAAAATATAAGGCTCACCAGAGCGTCTACGCATTCCTGAATGTGCCTCCATTGCAATAAAAAACGCTTTTTTAATCAGCTTCGCATCGCCATCCTTCAAAAATGGCTTTGCCTTTCTCAGCATTCGCCGATACCTATTGATGACCTCCCTTTTTTCCTTCTCTATATCTTCTTCTACTACCATCGCGCTTTTTGAGAATATACACTGGACTTGGACAAAATATTATCTAATATTGCAGTCCATTTTTTACAGGAGTATTTAAATGTGTTTTGAGAGCAAATACGTGGATCGAAAACACATGACTTGTAAGAAAATGCGGATGTGGCGAAATTGGTAGACGCACTAGACTTAGGATCTAGCGCCGCAAGGCATGGGGGTTCGAGTCCCTCCATCCGCACCAACAAACCCTCTTTCCAAATGTCGTAGAATTCGTAAGACCTTGGAAAGGGGGTTATTATTTTATGGTAAAAAAACAAAATCAGTCTTGGAAGTAAATTTTGAAAAGCTATCAGAAACCCAGGGTAGTATTAAAATTAGGGTAAACAGAGATGATTTTCAACCAGCTGTAAACCAAAAAATCAAGGAATACAGCAAATCTGCCAATATCAAGGGATTTCGGCCAGGCAAGGTACCTGTGGGCATGATCCGCAAGATGTACGGTGCTGCAATCATCGTAGAAGAAATCAATAAGCTAGTTTCTGAAAAACTAAATACTTTTCTTAGAGAGTCTGAAACACATTTTCTGGGGGAACCTCTGCCGGGCAAAGAAGAGCAGAATTACGATTGGGATCAGCAACAAATTTTTGAATTTGATTACAAAGTTGGGTTTGCAAAAGACTTTGATATAAAACTTGATAAGCTCAAGATTGACAAATACAAAATCAAAATAGACAATCAAGTGATTGATGAGACAATAGAGAATCTCCAAAGGCAATTTGCCGAAATCTCTCATCCCGAAATCACAACTGAAAAAGATACATTGTATGGTAAAGCGTCTACCAAAGATGGTGCAATAGAAAAAGAGATCAGTATCGACCTACGTGAACTGGAAAAAAATACACTGAAAAAGTGTGTAGGCTTGAAGATCGGAGATGAAATAGAAATAGACGTAAAAAAGTCTTTCAAAAATGATAGGGTTATCAAAAACCAACTGCGACTAGAGGAGGACACTTTCCAAAAACTCAAAAAGTTCACTTTTAAGTTGGATGCGATCAATCACTACAAGCTGAGTCCGATAGATCAAGACTTCTTTGACAAAACATTCGGTAAGGATGCTGTAAAAAATGAAGAGGAATTTAGGGACAAGGTAAAAGAGGCAGTGGCCGAAAATTACAGGGCTGAGGAAGAACAGTTTCTTAATTATCGATTAAGAGAAAAGGCCACAGAAGCAGCAAAAATTGTCCTTCCTGATGATTTCCTAAAAGACTGGCTTGCTGCCTCAAATAAAGAGATCACGCATGAAGTGCTGGATTCTGAATACTCAGCTTATTCTAATGAGCTACGTTGGTCACTTATAGTAAACGAAATCGCAGATGGGCAAAAAATAAAAGTAGAGCATGAAGATGTGATTTCTGAAGCTAAAGCACTTATTAAAAAGCAACTGGCAGGATCTGGCATAGGTGCGCAAATGGATGACCAGCTTGATTCTTTTGCAAATAATTATCTTCAAGGAGAAAAAGGAGAGAACTACATGAAAGTTTTCAATGAAATAAGATCAAAGAAAGTAATGGATTTCATAAAGGATTCGGTAACAATCAAAGATAAGGACGTTTCTCTCCAAGAATTCAGAAAGCTGTAAATCGAACTATACTTCTCAATAGGTGTTTTATCGCAGACTGTAGAAGTTTAAAACATTATATATCTAATCATTCGAATAAATGCTATCAAAAGAAGAATTCAGGAAGTATGCTGTGAAGGACAGATTTGTAAGTGGTGCCACTTTTGACTCCTATGCCAGCCGGGTTGAAAATATGACCAGGTCAGTCATTGAAGAAAGGCCAACTCGGTTTGCGGAAATAGATGTCTTTTCTCGTCTTATTATGGATCGGATTATCTTCTTAGGAATGCAAGTGGAAGAGAATATCGCAAATATTATCACCGCACAGCTTTTGTTTCTGGAATCAGTAGATAGCAATAAGGATATTATGATGTATGTCAATAGTCCAGGAGGTTCGGTCTACGCAGGCTTGGGAATGTACGACACAATGCAATTTGTGGGTCCTAACGTCTGTACGATTTGCACAGGTATGGCTGCTTCTATGGGAGCTGTTCTTCTGACAGCTGGAGCAACCGGAAAAAGATCCGCGTTACCACATGCACGTGTAATGATTCATCAGCCCAGCGGTGGGATGCAAGGACAATCCAAGGATATGGAGATCACATTGAAGCAGACACTTGAGTTGAGGACTGATCTGTACAACATACTGGCAAAGCACTCTGGCAAAACATTCGAAGAAATTGAGCGAGATTCGGATAGAGATTATTGGATGAGAGCGTCCGAGGCTAAAAAATATGGTCTTATTGATGAAGTCCTAGAAAAGAAATAACTATGGCTCAAGTAACATGCAGTTTTTGCGGGCGCAACAAAAAAGACGTGGACCTAATGATCTCAGGGATTCACGCCCACATCTGTGATAAATGCATAGCACAGGCACAGCAAATCCTGAATGAAGAGTTAAAAACCACTGCCGATAATGAAGCTCCCAATCTCAAATTGGTAAAGCCCATCAATATGAAGGGCCATCTCGACGAATTTGTGATTGGTCAAGATGAAGCAAAAAAATATATATCGGTGGCTGTATATAACCACTACAAACGATTAATGCAGAAAGATGATAAGGACGAAATTGTAATAGAAAAGTCTAATATTATCATGGTGGGGCAAACAGGTACAGGAAAAACCTATCTTGCCAGAACCTTAGCAAAGATTCTTCAGGTTCCTTTTTGTATCGCTGATGCCACCGTGCTAACGGAAGCCGGATATGTTGGAGAAGATGTAGAAAGTATATTGACTCGCCTACTTCAGGCAGCAAATTATGATGTAGAAGCCGCTGAGAGAGGAATTGTTTACATAGATGAATTGGACAAAATAGCCCGTAAGTCAGACAATCCATCAATCACTAGGGATGTAAGCGGTGAGGGCGTGCAGCAAGCCTTATTGAAGCTTCTAGAAGGAACAACGGTAAATGTACCTCCACAGGGGGGTAGAAAACACCCTGATCAGAAAATGATCAACGTTAATACAGAAAATATTCTGTTTATCTGCGGAGGTGCTTTCGACGGAATTGAGCGGCATATCGCCAATAGGTTAAATACACGACCCATAGGCTTTGCAAGTGAGAATGAATTCAAATCCGGTGCGATTGATCGAGATAATCTGTTACAGTACATCACTGCACAGGACATAAAGAGTTTTGGATTGATCCCCGAATTAATTGGAAGACTCCCGGTATTAACTCACCTTGATCCACTCAACGATGAAGCGCTGAAGAAGATTCTAACTGAGCCTAAAAATGCGCTTATCAAGCAGTATCATAAACTATTTCAAATGGAGGGTGTATCCCTGGAAATCAAAGAGGATGCGCTCGATTACATCGTGGAGAGAGCAATGGAGTTTAAGCTTGGTGCTCGGGGCTTAAGGTCAATCTGCGAGGCAATCATAACAGATGCTATGTTTGAACTTCCATCAACCAAAGACGTGAAGCAGATGGTGATTGACCGGGACTATGCCACAGAAAAGTTTGAAAAGTCAAAATTCAATAAGCTCAGGGCAGCTTAAAACAACGTAGCGGAGATGCCGCAGGCCAAATTCGCCTAGTTCATCATTTCCAGCAGTTCTTCCACGATTTTTTTGATCGCAGAGCTTCCTCCTAGCCTGTTTTTTACAATTTGGTACCGTACCAGCATGTCTGCGCAGTACTGATGATCTTCAACCAGCCTTTTAGCTTCAGCAATAGCAAGGCGCAATTTCCTTGGTTTATATCGGGGTAGATTGATCTTATCGATCATTTCGCCAGCTAAGGATTTTCCTCGTCTTGAAAAAATGGAATTACGATCAATCCTCACTGCCGGGCAATTCAGATAAGCTGCAACAAGTTGACTTAGATCATTGAAAACAAAGCAGACATTGGATTTGCTTAAGATAGAAATAGCATGATCAAACTGTCTGGAGACAATAGCTATTTCTACTTCGGCTGTTCCAGTCTTAGTCAGTTTTTTAGATAGAACCCTAGCAAGCGGCAGTGTATTCTTGTCTGTTAGTATTCCAATAAGTAATCTGCTTACTGGAGCTGGATCGATTGCTGGTAACCTAGCTTTTACTAAGTCGAAAAGCGGACTTCCAACGAAGCGTACTCGACTAATCGAAAATGGGAGGTCCGTATAGATCAAATCGGCGGTTAAAGATCTGCTGATGCTTCTATCTTCCGACAAGACGGAATTCCAGATGAAGCAAGTGTGAACTTGCTTCTTTCTTCCTTTTTTGAAAAGAGAAACCGTGGGTGTAGGAGCGACCTCAATGAAAAAGTCAAATTGCTCTTGAACAAGCAGGGACCGCACATTTTTTACCTCATGTGATTGCGTAATCTCAGCACTTAAATCTCGAACAGCTATCTTTTGGGCGAGAAGGGATCCAATTTCGCTTTCAATACCCCCTTTTGCAAAAATTAGGTATCTCATTCGTTCCCATAGTATTCCACAAAGTTTCTTGGGGTTTCATACAGCCGAAGTTTATGCAAGACCGCATTTGGACTAATCTCAGTAATCTTAGGGGCAAGAATTCCCCAAAATTCCACAATCAGGTTCTCGCAGCTGGTCATTTTATCTTTCATGAAAGGTACATCCAAATTCAGGTTCTTGTGATCTACTTGTTCGATCACCTCAGAATAAAGTAAATCACTTAGGCGTGCTGTCGAAATTACTATACCTGTCTCAGGGTCAGGAGTACCAATTACCGAAACAATAAGCTCGAAATTGTGTCCGTGAAAATTCTCATTTGCACAAGCTCCAAAGACTTCAGAATTCTGCTCTTTGGACCACTTTGGATTGTAGAGTTTGTGGGCTGCAGAAAAACGACAACAAAGAGAATTTGATATAATAAACAACTCTATGAAAATATCAATCGATCGGCAGTTATCTATTATTTCCTCTGATGCAGCATTTCTAATTTAGAAAGTTAATGAGAGATATCATTGTATTTAGGTCAGTCAATGACGCTCCATTGAGTTCTTCAAATTCTTTAATTTGATTTTTTAAGGTGGGAAGATGTTTGTAAATCCTAGTCCCTCTTTTAGGATTTATTTTAATTAAATCACCTTCATTAGGACTTAAAAAATAGGAGGTGGATCTCACAAATCGGTCTTTTGTGGCTTGTACGTATCCTTGGGAGGGACGACCCTTTACTAATTTTGAATTTTCCAGTTCTAGAAGAAGTATTTTCTCTCCTGCAAGAATTTCCATGTAGGAATAACTCTGATTTGGTAGAAGAACTCTCAAATACTTTATACTGTCGATCAATACTCGATCAATGTACTCCTGATTATTCACTATAAACTTTTGGTCGTTTTGCTGGAAAAGTAGATTACCTTGAGATAGATCAAAGTTGATCTCCTCAAACTCTCTTGATGTTCCATCTATAAATACTATTTTGCCTCCTGGCCACTCTTCGTACTTATAAGGACTACCCTCGGCTGCCTCCGCTTCTTTATTCAGTGTGAAATTAACTCTACGTTGATCTCCGCTATTTACACCCTGAGTAAATGTTTGAGCTTGAGTTGTAGCTACAAAGACCATCAATGCGATAGATAGAATTGCTAAATTTTTCATGTAGATTGTGTAAGATTTTAAGAAATGTATTTGTTCCCAGATTTTAATACTTTAACTTATATGAAGGTCAAAGTTTACATATTTAGATTGTGTAAAATTACGATACCAGCTCTATTTATTTTATTTTCTAACTGTAAGGTGCAGGCCGATTCAACAAAGCAAGTGAGTCAATTCTTCACTACAGAGGAGTATAGTAAAACAAAGAACCAAACTTTTGATCATCTATTACTTCTTAAAGAACCTCATGGGAGCTTAGGAGAGAAATTTATGGTTTTAGATAACCTAGAAAACAAAATTCTTTTACAAAATGTCATATCGCATGGAAGCGTTAAATGGTTTAGTGATTCGAAAATAATCATAACTGAAATCTTAGGAGTATCCGATATCAATAACGATTTCAAGAAGATGAAAACTATAGATATTTTTACACTTAAAGAACAAGAAATAGTGGATTTTAGAAAAAGAGAAGAGAGATGAAGAAGAATTTCACAAGTAAAAACAAAACCCTACTTGCAGGCACCATAGCATTTTCAGTTGTTGCCTTATTGTGTAGTTACCACCTGAGTGAAAGAAATCATAGGTCAAGTAAAGTAAAGCGAGTAGAAGAGACTTTGCTTGAAAGAAGACTCAAGAGTCCAACAAAACGCTTTGAGATTTATAAGAATTTGACTCAACGTGAAGAAGGAGAAAACTACCCTGCAGGTCACAAGTTCATTGAGTTGGAAAAAGCTTTAAACCAACAAGCGATTACAGGTGCCAGATCGACTCCACGGACCATGATAGAGAGAGGTCCTTCTAACGTTCCCGGTAGAGCTAGGGGTTTAGTTGTGCTTCCACAAGACCCAACACATAAAACTTGGATTGTTGGTTCATCGGGAGGAGGTATTTGGAAGACTACTGATGGTGGTAATTCTTGGGTGAATAAGTCAGTTAATTTTTCAACTCTCGCGATTACAACAATTGCCTTCTGCGAAACTGAACCAAACATTTTATATGCTGGATCAGGTGAGTACATCGCCTCGTCGTTCACAGCAGTCAACGGAGATGGAATTTTCAAATCAATTGATGCTGGTGAGACTTGGCAACATTTGGAAAGCACTGCGAATAATGAGTTATGGCAGTCTGTTACCCGTTTAATAGTAGATCCCTACGATTCTGACATTATAATTGCTACAACAGCCCCAAATTTCTGGGGTGATTATGTTTCAAATATTTTTAAGTCAATCGATGGAGGGGACTCGTGGTATTCAGTTTATGAAGCTACATTTGGAGCGGTTGAACAAATAGTTGCTGACCCAGAAGATTTTAATATACAATATGCAACCTCAAACGGATATGGAGTCCTACGCAGTACTGATGCTGGAGAAACATGGAATCTTCGATCTACTGGATTAGTACCAGAGGGAAGGGTTGAAATTGCAATTTCACCAGTGAATACCGACCGAATTTACGCTTCCGCTGTTGGGAATCTGGACTCCTCTCAAGAAGCCGATATTTACTACACGGATGATGCAGGTGCTAGCTGGGTGCTAGTTTTAGATGACGCAAATACTGTTGATGTACTTGGTGGCCAGGGATGGTATGATAATACAGTGCTGGCAGACCCTTATGATTTGGACGATTTCTATATTGGTGGTTTGGGTATTTACAAATACTCTCTCAATACTGCAGGTGGGATCACCACGACTGATCCAGCTTTTCTTCGATCAGATCCCGGGGGAACTGAGGTTTTTATGGCACGAACAAATTTTAGTGCGTCTTTAGATAATGGAACAATCGAGCAAGGATCTGCGCCAATAGAAGATTTTGTCAGTGTTGAAATTAGATTTGGTCCTGGAATCAAGCAGTTAGCTCATCGTTTCTTGGTACCTGAAGGAAGAGGTGCCGGGGTAGCCGATTCCGAATATTCATATGAAGACTATGTTGAAGTACCATTTCAGGTATGGGATGTGTCATCTGAACCAGAAAGACAATTGATGGTTTCATTTAGAGACCAGCAGCGCAACGGAACTTTTGATTTAATCGCATCGAACACAGAAGGAGAAGCAGAAGATACCAACAACTCTCATTCACGTGAATACTTATATATTAACTCTAGGTCCTATTCAAGTTCTCCTTCAAATGATATTTCTGTGGATGGCGGCCATGTAAACAACGATCTTTATTTCCTTTGGCCTGTTCTAGCCGATGGAGCTACCTGGAATCCATCAAGTTTGCCAGAATCTGTTTTCAGTATTGAATGGGGCTCAGTGGTGGCCGGGAAGATTGATGTCGTCAGTATTGCTGACCCATATAATAGAGTAGACGGAAAGAACAGCAATGTGCATCCAGATCACCATAATTTAGTTGCTGTCGTTCATAATGAACCAAACAAAACTTGGCAAATAGTTAATGTTAATGATGGTGCGGCCTATTCCTCAAACATTAGCGATGATCCAGGGATAACTGCTAGCTCTTGGACATTTGCAGGGAGCCAAATGAATACAACACAATTTTACGGTGCTGATAAAGCGCCAGGAATTGATCGATATGTTGGAGGTGCGCAGGACAATGGGAGCTGGGTTAGCCGTGAAGATGAGGTTGCCTCTGCAGCGTCGGAATGGGTGTCTGCTTGGGGAGGAGATGGATTTGATGCAGTATGGAATCCAGACGATGCTCGGGAAATCATTGTTACGAGTCAAAATCTAGGCATCGCAAAATCATCGGACGGAGGAGAAACATTTTCAGGATCTACTTTTGGAATAAATGACTCAGCTCCGCCTTTTATCGGTCAATTTGCAAATCATCCCAGTAGAGGAGATGTTGTATTCACAGTTGGTGCCGATGGAGTCTACACGAGTAGAAACTTTGGTAGTAGTTGGTCTCTCAGTACTTTGAGTGACAACCCTCAGTGGAGAGGTACCTCCCTGATAAGTATAGAAATATCAGACGCAACACCAACGATTATGTGGAGCGGAGCAGTGATTGGTTCGACAGGGTCATTATTCCGATCATTGGATGGAGGCCAAACCTTTTCGGATGTCCCAGATAATGGGCTAAACACTGGATTTATCTCAGGTATTGGAAGTCATCCTACGGATCACAAAACTGTCTATGTACTTTTTGCCTACGCTAATTCCCCAAAGGTTATCCGTTCTACCGATTTAGGAGAAACTTGGGAAGATATTTCAGGTTATTCTGATGGAAGTGAAAGTACTGGTTTCCCGGACGTTGCAGTATATGATATTCAGGTATTGCCAGATGAATCAAACACAATCTGGGTTGGCTCGGAAATTGGAATTATTGAATCTACTGATGATGGTTCTACTTGGCACCTTATCGAATCCACTATGCCAAGGGTTGCCGTTTGGGATTTAAAGTTGAAAGATGACCAAATTGTAATAGCAACACATGGTAGAGGAGTATGGTCCTATACACTGTCTGAGCAACCTTTAATCGTCAAGCACCCAGTAATCCGGAATTTGCAACAAAAAGAAGCTAGCGAATTCTCCTCAACCCTTTCATTTGACTTGCAGACTGTATCTGCATTTGATTCTGTAGAAATATATCTAGACAATCAATTAGAAGACATTGTCCGAAATGTTGAGCCTGGCCTTGTGAATTTCCAATATACAAGAGAAGAAGAAAAGCGTTACGAACTCTATGTAGTCGGTTATTATCTTGGGAATCCTTTTTTAACAAGTCCTTCTTTTGTTAATCTTATATTCCAAAGTTCTGCATTAAATGTACCAAATACTTCAACTGCAGAAATATATCCAAATCCAGCTTCAACACATTTCACAGTAAAGGGACTCGAAGATCTTAATAATCTGAGTATGCTTGACGTGCGTGGTGCCTTAATGGAGATCAAGCAGAGTAAAGATGGTACATTCAATATTGATCATCTTAAACCAGGTATTTACATTGTTGAAATATCAGATAGCAAAAACAAAGTGATCGCGCGCTCGAGAATTTCTGTTTTATCAAATTAAGTTGATAGTAAAACCAGTGGTGTCACAGAGCCACTGGTTTTTGTATTTTAGAGTATATACTATTTTGCAACACAATAGATTGCTGCTACATAGTTTTTGATTTAATATTCAAAGTATAATCGAGAACCTTGTTTACTTTTAAACTTTAAAGCCAATCGCCTGCTTAGCTCTCAAAGAACTGGCGAGCAAGTAGAGCAGTAATTGAGGCTAATAAAAATGATGACAAATTATTCGGTGATTAATTTTTAGCTCTCTTAGCTGCGCAGGGAATTCATTTGTTTCCAGCGACTCGTTCTGCTTGCTAATAAGCCGTCCTTAAACATTGTACTTCCCGAGTAACTAGTTAGGTGCAAATCTCTAGTAAAATCATTCCCAAAATTGCCAAATCAAGGCTTTTCGGTTTTTTGTGTGTGACCTTGTAAGTGACAGAATTACAAAACACACTTTAAACTATGACAAAACCTATGATTTTCTAACCCGAGAAGTTTCTAATCGCAGAACTGGTATTTATTTAGTAAATCCTTAAAAAGTTAATCTTAGTTCATTATTGTTCAATAACTAATTTCAAAATAGACATGGCTAGATTTTGAGAGATAACTAAAGGTAAATTTCCATATGGCCAAACGCTGCTCTTTTAGGTTTTCCATCTATTTTTTAAATTTACATGCAGCGGAGGCCATCATAAGGTTGATCTCATCTCCTGGTATTCCTGGTAAAAGTTCCTAGCTATCAGATGAGCTGATTTGAGGTGTCCAATAATCAGTTCAATGCCTACTCTCGCCTACAGTGCATTCTCTTTGTCCTCTTTTGGCATTCAGTATCTCTTTTCAGAGGTTTGGGGATAAGCTTATGATTTTTTATAGTCACCACTTAATTTCTACATTGTACCCTCTGTCCGCAGTAGCGGTTTTAGTGTGTTTTCCAAATTACAATTCAGCTTAATCATGCCGATCAGCTACATATGGTAAATGTTTTCTTTCACGGCAGAATACATCATAATTGGAAAGTACTACATTATTCAGATAGCTACACAACATCAATTTGTCCAGAATACGAAGATGATTTCACCATGTTTATATTGCCTTACTAATACATTTATACTACAGCAATTAGAAACATGATAACTGCTAATGCCAGATAATTAGAGGCCATAAAACCTTCAAAAGAAGAATCAACAACCGATGCTTGCTGTCAATCACAAGGCTTGAATTCAGATTATTAAATATTCATCCCTCAAATTTTACAAATAGTGATATTATGTATCACTATTTGCAAAACAAAATAAAAAAAGGGTGCCTGTTTAGACACCCTCTATCTTTTAAAAATCAAATAAAATGATTTACTCCACAGCAGCAAGTGTCCAAACCTCCCCACTTTTTGTTAAAGTGGCGACATGATTAAAACCATACAGAACAGGCTCCTCGTCATCTTCTGTATCGATTGTTACCATGACCGATTGAATAGACCCGTCTGGAGTCGCAATAGCAACCTCTAAAGTGGTCATTTCTGTATCAACAGCAAAAGGATCCATGACAATATCATAAACTCCGTCATCAGCTGTATTATCTAAAACAGATGGGATAGCTTCAGGATCAGCACCAGTTGCACCAGCTGTACCTCCTACATTGCTGCCGGCAGCATCATAAATGTATAAATCCCAATCATCATCGTTAACGGGCCATTCTGCACCCAAAGAGAGAACATCAGGTGCATTCACGCTAATCAAATCAAAGTTTAGCATCTCTACATCTGAAATTGGACTTAGTTGAAAATTATAAGTTGGATCCTCCTCAGAACTAATCCTCATCATTACATTTTCTGCAACTTCAGGAAAACTATCAGCGAGAAAAACCACTGTGAGTCTAATAGATGAAGTAAAAGCAAAAAACGTCACCTCCTCCGAGACAAAATCAAAAGAAGACCCAACAGATGCTTCATCTAGTACTGCAGTAAAGTCGATATCCTGATCAAAAAGTGCGTCAACAGTAATATCGAATTCTAAAGTATCACCTTCAGTCACCGTAGAGTAATCACCCAAAGGTGTAACTGTTACTTCTGGGTTCAACGTTGGATCAATGATAGGCTCTACATCTTGCTTGTTAGAGCATCCATAGACAACAAATAGAACGAAAGGTAGAACTACTTGCTTTATTCTCAATGTGTTTGTTTTCATTTTATCCAAGTTTAATTTCTCGTATATGTTGAAGTCCACATGAAGGGGCCTCCATTAAAAAATGTATCCTCATGAGACATAGTAAGAATGCCATTATCCTGATCCCATGTTCCATCAAGAACAATACCTATTCCAAGACTTCCAAAACGCAGATCTGTACTGGGCTGGATTACGCCACAAACCTCATTAAAGTTACCCCAATTTTCAAGCGTCACATTAGAAGTACACCTATTAAGAAATGCTCCGTCTAAAACAGTTGCATACCAGCTTCCGTCAGGATTTTGTGATATCTCAACTTGGTATGTTGGATTGCAAAAATCATTCGTAACTGTATAAGTACCAGATAGATCTGCAAAACAGAGATAAAGCATATTGATCGTAATAGGAGCCCCAGCTACCACATTTCCGTCACCAGTAACAGAAGAAATGTTCAACACTAAAACGGGATTTTCTGCAAGCGGTGCTTGTATCCCCTCCGTCAACATGTTAAACTTAAATTCACTAAAGGAATTGTCACCCTCTCCAATAGTGAAGGAGGTAACAGGTAGCTCAAAATGAGTTCCCTCTATGGCAGTTGAATTTTCTGTATCTATTGAAATTGTTGCAGTTACATCTCCTGAAACACTACCCTTGGTAGCACCTTTTATTGCCACAACAATACTTTTTTCAAAAGATGTCTCTGCACCACCAGCTACGGCGGAAACCGCAGCAGAATTATTTTCAAATCCAATCACGTTGGGAACACCTCTTATTTCATCAGCGATACCCTCACTGTCATCTACACAACTAGTGAAAATGACTACCAGCAAAGCGCTGGTTAGAATGTTTGTAATCTTTTTCATGTTTAGTATCTATTTAATTGGCCCAAAAAGTAGGCGTTGTGTAAACATCCGGCTGATCAGGTACGTTGTTACTGTTAGTACCCAATTCACTTGCAGGATATGACAAACGAACTGGTCTGACTAAATTTGGTGTTTCCACAGAAACCGGTAAGTTCAAAGGAAACCCAGTTCTAACCCAATCGAACCATGACTGCTCAGCACAGATACCATTTGATGCCAACCACTTTTGTGTAATAATAGCCTCCAATTTGTCAGAGGAAGCTCCATAACTCACATTATTTATACTTTGACCAAGATAAGTACTAGCATCAGCTGCTGGTAACCCTAGGGTCACAAATGAGGCTGTAACTCCAGCTTCATAAAATGTTTCTGGGTCACCGGATACAAGACCTTTCAGTGCTAACTCTGCTAAGTTGAATTGTACTTCTGCAACACTCATTAGTAGTGCATCCTGCGTAGATCCATCTAGCAGACCAGGACCAATGTTAGAAACAAGATCAGCTCCAAATTGCTCTACAGCAACTGTGACGCCCTGAGGTACTCCCAAGTGTCCCGTAGCTGGCTCTTCGTACAATCTACTAATCCTTGGATCATTTGTATCGTCTAACAGCTGTAAAATGAAGTCGGTTGCGCAAGTAGCATCACCTGAGAGCGTTGGAGCCCCGGTTTCATCAGCTCCAAAATCTTCAAATAGAGGACTTTGCTTGTCTGCTTCATTTAGATATCCAGGATTTACTGTAAAATCCTCAGTTATGTATCCCGAACCTTCAGCGTCAATTATTGCAATCTGCTCCGTAATGTAAGTAGATGATTTCACATCGGATGCTCTGGTAAGAAGTCTCAATTTAATTGTATTTGCCAGCTTCTTCCAAGAATCCAAATCACCACCATAAATGATATCATCAGTCGTCGGTACGGATGCTGTTGCGATACCTTCTACTACCGTAAGATCCGCTATCGAATTAGTAAGCCGCACGACTAAACTATCATAAACACTTTCCGCTGCATCATATGCCGGAGTTGCGTTCCCTCCACGCTGTAATGCTTCTTGAAATGGGATGTCTCCATAAAGATCAACTAGGATCTGATAGGTGTAACATTGCATAATCGTTGCAATTGCTTTGTATGCAAGGAAATCATCTCCAAGATTTCGCAGTTCTTCATATTGTTTCATTGCATCAGTGTACGCAATATTGAAAATATTGTCATAGAATGTAGGAGAATTGGCTATATATTGAAATTCATCATTATACCATGAAAATCCAGCCGCTTCACTCCAATTATACATCATCATATTTCCTAAATGACTTACGCTTCTATCCGTAAGCATCCAACGGGCAGTATAATTTTGCCCAACAGGCAAAATTAATTCAGGACTTACCTCGGTCGGGTTATTTGGATCTGTATTAACGTCCAGATAATCGTCGCAACTGCCTGCAATTAGCAGAACAGTTATCAGATAAATAATTTTTTTCATTTCTACTATTTTATTTTAAGAAGATCAGAATTCTATGTTCAGGTTAAAACCGAATGATCGAGTTGGAGGTGACGTAAAGTACCCGCCAATTCCAAAAGAGTTTCCTGAAGCTGCGGTTCTGCTACCTGTATTGCTAAATTCTGGATCTGAGAAGTTATTTTCTCCAGGAAGTATGGTTATCGGATTTCTAGCGATAAACCCAACTATGACCTTACTAACAGGAAGCTTTGATAGTATTGATCCTGGTAAAGCATAATTAACCGCCAGCTCGCGCACCTTAAGGGCAGTTGCATCTTTAACATAGTTCTCCTTAATGTCATTGTAAGCATTCTGCCAGAAACCCATTCTACCGTTTGACACTGTTAAGCTTGTGTTTTCCACATACGAAACATTGCCATCACCATCAGTTACCTCAATAACAGAGTTCGGAAAAACAAAATCTTCTCTTCCTGCAGAAACGCTTTCAACAGATCGTCCTGTAAATTCCATAGCATCTGATCCTTGCTCATAGTAAACGTGACCTGTTCTGTAATCAAAAGTCGCAGAAACGCTAATTCCCTTCCATCCAATTCTTGTTGTACCTCCAATAATATAGTCCGGTGTTACATTACCCATCGCTTCTACATCCCCTCTTACAGGATCTCCAGAAGTACCATCCACAATAACCCTGCCTTGCGGATCTCTAGAGTAAGCTTGGGCTTTGAGTTGAGGGAATTCTTCACCCTCTATTGCAAACACCCCATAACTTCCTCCACCCCAAGTTATCAAAGCAGTTTCGTCTACCTCGTCTCCTGGATTGATTTCATCAACGACAGTTCTGTAACTAGTAAAATTGATACTAGCATCCCAAGTAATACCAGCATAATTTAAAACTCGCCCACTTAATGACAATTCAATCCCTTGATTAGTTAGCTGCCCAATGTTTGTAAGATAAGAATTAGCAGAAGATGCTACTGAGGGGGTTGTAAAAGTTATCAAATCCTCCGTTATGGTTCTGTATACAGCACCTTGAAATGCTAACCTATCGTTAAAGAAACCGAGATTTAATCCTATCTCTGTCGTATTAAGACGCTCTTTAGCAATGTTTGCGTCTACTGCTGTAGTTGCAACTTCAAAACCGTTTATCGCTCCAAAAGGGAATCGAGCAGGTTGAAAAAATCTCTCATTTAATGCAAATTCTGGGAGATCATTGAAAGTAGTAGTGTTGCTTACGGTAATTTTCGCAAATGATAAGAAATTACTATTGGACAAAGCTGATATACCCTCGGTTAAAACCGCACTTATACTTGCGGAAGGGTAGAAATATGAATTATCATCCGTAGGCAGAGTTGACGTAAAATCTTGCCGACCTGCTAAATTCAGCCATAACCATTCATCGAAACCTAACTTTACATCTGCGAAGATACCATAGGTTCGTCGAGCAGTCTCGTTTACAGTCCCTTGTAGCTCTCCCGTTCCGTTTGATATATCGTAGAAACCAGGAATACTAAGGTTATTAGCTCGTAATGTACTATTTCTTGAATATGTATCTACAAAAGCTGCTCCAATAAGTGGTTCTAAAGCAAACCGGTCGTTTAACCTAAACTGTCCTTGTAACAACACATTACCATTGATCTCCGTAAATTGGTTTTCGGACTCTCGGACAAAAGACGTAACTGCAGAGTGACAGCACTGGATATCACCATTATACTCTTGTGCATCACGCCACTCTCTACCTGTACCGCTTAGTTGATTGATACCCACACGAGCGTTAAGATTCAAATTGTCTAGAATATCATAAGAACCATTGATGTTTCCTTGGATCCTACTTGTCTCATCATTGTCCCGATTAGTTCCGATTGCCCAATAAGGATTTTGATAGAAAGCATTGTAATAATTATCAGCGTGTGCGTAACTGTCAGGGTTATCCCAGTCTTTGTACCTGGTTAATGGAATATTAGCCGGAGTATTCAAAACAAACCAATATAAAGGTCGTTCCTGATCACCTATTTCGTCTCCAACAACGGAAAGTTCATCTGTATACCAACTTGAATTGATTCCTAAAGTCACCTTTCCAAGTTTTTTAGTTGTATTTAACCTTATGGTAGTCCTCTCGAACTCATCGTCTGGAACTATACCATCTGTTGTGGTTCTACCCACTGACATGTAGTAAGAACCATTTTCATCGCTGCCCGACACGTATACAGTATTTTGTAAAGTCTGACCAGTTTCAAAAAAGTCTAATAAATTATTAGCTATTGGAGCATAAGGTACTCGCTGCTCAGTCAAAACATAACCCTCTGGGAAGTTGGGGCCGATCTGTCTTTCTAAACCGTCAAAGCGAGGACCCCAATTTGTATTTTCAATTGGATCATAATGACCATCCCAACCAATTCCAAACTCTGTTTGAAAATCTGGCATAAATGCTACTTGTTCGAAGGTAAGGTTTGAATTGATCCCAACAGTGAATTTGTCACCTGCACCCATTTTGGTTGTAATTACCACTGCTCCGTTAGCTGCACGAGAACCATATAATGCAGAAGCGTTAGGGCCTTTAATAACATTGATGTCTTGAATATCTTGTGGATTCAAATCATTGAAAGCGCCTGCTGTTCCTATAGCGCCGTCTATGATATACATCACTTCGTTTGATTGCGATATAGAAGTAAGTCCTCGTAACAAAACTTGGGTTTGTGGTTTCACCCCATTATTCTGAATATTAACCTGCATACCCGCAATCTTTCCAGCTAATCCTGCTGCTGCAACCTGCTGTTGTGCAGTCATCAAATCCTCTGAATCAATTTTTTCAGTTTGATAGGTTACTTTATTGGCTGCTATTTCCATTCCATATCCCGTCACTACAACTTCCTGAAGTTCTGTTGCTCCACTCAGGGAAACATCTATGGTGGTTCTCGCTCCAATTTGTATCTCTTGGGTCTCAAAACCTACATAAGAAAATCTCAGTGTAGCACCATCCTCTACCGATAAACGGTAGTTTCCGTCTATATCAGTTTGCGTACCTGTGGTGGTACCTTTTATAAGTACGTTCACACCTGGCAAGCCTTCACCAGATTCGTCTGTTACCGTACCTGATACGGCTTTTTGTGCAACAACATTTGTGGATACAAATGAAGCAAACACAAAACATAGTAGTAAAATCCTCTTCATACTAACTAGTTAATTGTTAAACATTCAAAATTTCAAGCCGGAAAGATATGTCATCTTAAGGTTAATTAACAAATGATAAAAAATTTATAATTCGGGAGAAAACCCATCTATCTCTTTGGAATCGAATACTTTTTGCCCTTAAAAAAGGTATTTCGTATGAGAACCAAATATTAAATGCATCAAAATGGATTTACCTGAAATAAATTTTGAATCGCTAAATGTTAACAAATCGTGAAAAATGAAAACTTTTTATCCTTCCGCTCGTAGGACACGAAATTCTATTCTTCGGTTGGATTGTCTCGATTTTTCTGAAGTATTGCTTGATCGCGGTTTCGTGTCTCCAAATCCTACTGATTTTAATCTGGTTTGATCGATTTTCTTTTCTATAAGTGCATTCAAGACCGCATTAGCACGTTTTTGTGACAATGTCATGTTGTATTTGGCATTTCCTACATCATCTGTGTGTCCCTCAATCTGGATTATTAATCCTGGAGTACTTTTCATCAACTCAGAAAGATTAATGATCTCAGACCTTGACCGGTCATTGAGTTCATGAGAATTGGTTTCGAAATACAGATTGTTCAGAATTAAGCTCTCTCCTTCTGCGAGCGGGGTTAAGGAGATGTTCATCGTGTCTACATTGATTGCTGAATTCAAGTCAGTACGAAAAGGAATGGATTTGTACAAATACCCACTCCTTTTAATATATGCCGCAACCTCTCTTCCTTCCGGAAGAACCAAACAGTAAGATCCGTTTATGGAGTCCGCGTAATTTTTATAAAAAACTTGATTGGTCAACAAGTCGACGATCTCCAAGCCGGCTCCCAATGGCTCACCGGTTTCCTGGTCAGTAATCGTACCGGCTAAGTAATACGAAGCTTTTGGCTGGTTGCTTTCTGCAATCGTAAAGGATACAATCCTGCTATCTAGTATCTTTTGATTTTTCTGGATCTCCTTGGAAAAGTATCCCTTTCTTCCATCGGCACTCACTAAAAAAGAAACTTCATCCCGATATGTATTCACGGAAGCACCCAGATTTATTGGTTTCGACCAGATTGAATCCCAACTATTCGAGTATAAAAGATCAAAACCTCCAAAGCCCGGGTAACTGTTGGAGGAAAAATATAGTGTTTGTCCGTTAAAGTGAATGAAAGGCGTGGTTTCATCTTTAAACGAATTGACCGATCTTCCCAGATTTCTTGGAGTTGACCAATTGCTCTTTTTACTAGTGGAGACCCACAAGTCCCTGCCCCCGTATCCACCCGGCCTATTGGAGGCAAAATATAGTGTACGGCCGTCCGCGGATAAGGAGGGCTGAGATTCCCAATATTTTGAATTTACCCGATTACCCAGGTTCTTGGGGAATGACCAACGATCTCCGACTTTACGAGAGATATACAAGTCACAGCTTCCTTTGCTATCTCGGCGATCACAGGCAGTAAAGATCATTGTGCGGCCGTCTGCAGAGATTGTAGCAGCTCCTTCATTCAATTCTGTATTGATATTATCAGATATTGATCTAGCGCTGCTCCAGCTATTTCCATCCCACTCGCTTATTACAATATCTTCATCGTCACTGTATTGATCTCGCTTGGTATAGACAATGGTCTTAGCATCTACTGTCATTGTGGGAAGGTACTGTAATCCAAATTGATTGATCTCAGGCGGCAGCTCTTCGATTTGTTGTAAACTTGATTTTGATGCTTCGCGCATAGCAAAATCCAGACTTTGTCCAAGTAGGATGATTTCACGGTCACCTACTTTTTCCGGGACTCCAAGCAAAAACTGATCTAAGTAGCCCTTTGCTTCGGTGTAGCTGCCTCGATCAAAAGACATGTGAGCGAGTCGCTCGATGACAGACATAGCTGGCTGGGGCGCTTTTCTAGCGTATTGCTTAAAGTTACTGTAGACAGAGTCTTCCGAGCCAAGGGCATTAAACAGTCCTCCTTTGCGCAGATATGCTTCGTAGAAATTTTTATCTATTGCAATAGCTTCTCTCAATAATTTAAGCGCACTCCCAAAGTCGCGTTCTTTGTACTTCTCATCTGCTTTGAAGTATAGCTTCCTTGCTTTTTTTACCGGTGTTGAAAGTGGTATTTGACAGAACCCAAAACCAGCTATCACTAGGAAACAAGCGACTATAAGGATCCTCAAGGAATATCTATGAACTTGTGCGTCTGTAGAGAAATCTTCCAACTGGGGTTTCTTTTGACGTAATCAACGATAAGGGGTGTGATTTCTTTTGCTTTTGACCACTCAGGCTGAAGATATTTTTGAGCTTCAAGGTTCATCTGAAGTGCATGACTTTCTGCCCATTTGAAATCACTGCGATGGAAAAGAACGATCTTTAACTCCTGTGCAGCTTCGTAGTACTCGTGGATTGGTTTTTTGAATTTTTTAGGAGAAAAACAGATCCAATCCCAACTTCCCGAGGGAAGGTGTACGCCAGCAGTTTCTACGTTGCATTGGAGATTGGCCTCCCTCAATTTTTCAGTCAATAGAGAAAGGTTGTGCATGAATGGCTCACCGCCGGTCACCACCACCAATGAGGCTCCAGAGTTTCTAGCATGATCTACCAAAATATTTACGTCAATCCAATCGTACTGGCTTGCGTCCCAAGAGTCCTTTACATCGCACCACTTGCACCCCACATCGCACCCGCCAAGGCGAATGAAATATGCAGGTGTTCCCGTGTAATGACCTTCTCCCTGGATTGTGTAAAATTCCTCCATTACCGGCAAGTACTCCGGGTCACGCATGGCTTGCTTCGTATGCTTTTAAGGTATTCAGCAACAGAGAAGCTATGGTCATAGGCCCTACTCCACCAGGGACAGGCGTGATATAGCTAGTCTTAGCAGAAACTTCAGAAAATTCCACGTCTCCCGCCAATCGGAAACCTGACTTACGAGAAGGATCTTCCACCCTTGTAGTCCCCACATCTATCACCACAGCTCCTTCTTTTACCATCTCTTTAGTAACCAATCCAGGCTTTCCTACTGCTACTATCAATATATCTGCCTCTTTGGTATGGCTTGGTAAATCTTGTGTGAGCTTATGGCACACCGTCACTGTTGCTCCCTCGCGCAAGAGCATTAAACTCAGCGGTGCGCCTGCAATTCGTGAAGCACCCACCACCACACACCTTTTTCCCTCTAGCGGAATTGTATAGCGGCTAAGTAATTCCATTACTCCATAGGGGGTGGCAGGTAACAGCTTTTGATTGCTGGACATAATGCTGCCAAAATTCTGATTGGTGAAACCGTCAACATCCTTTGCAGGTGTAATTTTCTCAGTTATATGCTCAACGGAAATATGATCAGGAAGTGGGATTTGGACGATGAATCCGTCAATGTCTTCATCCTGATTCAACTGCTCTATATGCTTAATGAGCTTTGCTTCCGAAATGGTGCTGGCAAAGTGCATCAACGTAAAGTCGAAACCTACAGCCTTGCAAGCATTGATCTTTCCATTTACATAAGTATGGCTGGCTCCATCGTCCCCAACAATAATAATAGCAAGATGAGGTGCTCGGCCCCCTGAAGCAGTGATCGAGGTGACCGTTTGAGCTATTTCTTCCTTAATATCCTTGGAAACTTTCCTGCCGTCAATGAGCATGGGAATCTTGGTTTCGGTAAGTTGAGTAGGTGCAGACATAGCTAAATTCTAAAAGGTAAATATTCTACTTGTTGAATGGTCAAATGCTAGTCAAGCTTAAGGACAGCCATAAATGCTTCCTGGGGTATCTCTACGTTTCCGACCTGTCTCATACGTTTTTTCCCCTTCTTCTGCTTTTCTAAAAGCTTTCTCTTTCGGGATATATCTCCTCCGTAACACTTAGCAAGTACGTTTTTACGCATCGCCTTTACAGATTCCCTGGCAATGATCTTAGTGCCTATTGCAGCTTGAACGGCTATTTCAAACATTTGCCGTGGGATTAACTCCCTCAACTTTTCGCAAAGCCGTTTGCCCCACTCGTATGCTTTATCTCTATGTACAATCGCGGAGAGCGCATCCACTTTATCACCATTCAGCATGATGTCTAGTTTTACCATATTCGATTGCCGATAGCCTATGAGTTCATAGTCCAGGGAGGCATATCCGCGAGAGATGGTCTTGAGCTTGTCAAAAAAATCAAAAACGATCTCCGCCAATGGGATCTCGAATGTGAGTTCTACACGGTCTGAGGTGAGATAAACCTGATTTTTAATCTCTCCCCGTTTATCCATACACAGTGCTATGATGGGTCCAATAAATTCTGATTTGGAAATAATCTGGGCACGAATAAAAGGTTCCTCAATATGCCTGATCACGTTAGACTCTGGTAACTCCGATGGGGCGCTTACTTTCAGGATTGAACCATCTTCATTTATCGCGTGAAATCTTACGGAAGGAACAGTGGTAATCACCGTCATTCCAAATTCTCGCTCAAGTCTCTCTTGTACGATTTCCATATGCAGCATTCCTAGGAATCCACAGCGAAAGCCAAAACCCAGAGCTGCAGAGGTCTCGGGTTCCCAGATCAACGAGGCATCGTTTAGTTGAAGTTTTTCCATCGAGGCCCGTAGTTCCTCAAACTCGCTGGTCTCAACAGGGTAAATTCCTGCAAAAACCATCGGTTTCACATCTTCAAATCCCTTGACTTGTCGTTGCGTAGGGTTATCAACATGAGTAATGGTATCCCCCACTTTCACCTCTTTTGCTACTTTGATGCCTGAGATCAAATAACCAACATTTCCAGCCGAAATAGCATTTTTTGGCTCATGCTGTAGCCTTAACACGCCAATCTCATCAGCTTCGTAAGTCTTACCAGTATTAACAAACTTTACGCTCTCACCCTTTGACAGACTGCCATTGAATACACGGAAAAAAACCTCGATACCTCGGTAAGGATTGAACACTGAGTCAAATATCATCGCCTGAAGTGGCTCATCAACATTTCCTTCGGGGCTTTTGATCCGATCAACGATGGCCTCTAAAATTTCAGAAATACCCAGACCTTCCTTGGCACTGGCGTGAATGATATCGTCTTTTTCACAACCGATCAGGTCAATGATCTGATCTGAGACCTCCTCTGGCATGGCCCCTGGAAGGTCTATTTTGTTGAGTACAGGAATGATTTCAAGGTCGTGCTCTAGTGCTAGATAGAGATTTGAAATGGTTTGTGCTTCAATTCCCTGAGCGGCATCTACGACCAATAAGGCGCCTTCACACGCTGCTATAGAGCGAGATACCTCGTAAGAAAAATCAACGTGTCCAGGGGTGTCAATAAGATTAAGCGTAAAGCTCTCCCCGCCTCGTTGATAATCCATCTGAATGGCATGGCTCTTGATCGTGATTCCGCGCTCTCGCTCAAGATCCATATTATCCAAAAGCTGCGCTTGCATATCCCTCTCCTGAACAGTCTGTGTAAATTCAAGAAGACGATCAGCAAGGGTGCTTTTTCCGTGATCGATGTGCGCGATAATGCAGAAGTTTCGAATGTTTTTCATGCCGGACTATGTCCCTCCAATTATGCTTTCAATACGACTTAAACCAATTAAGCCAGGCTGTAATAAACCTCAAAATTAATGCTGTGTTCCGCCCCCTCAAAAGTTGCGAATCTTATTCTCTACTTTTTGAGTCCATAAGTATGGTTACAGGCCCATCATTTATAAGCGAGACCTGCATGTCCGAGCCAAATTTTCCGGTACTAATCTGTTTGCCAAGTGCATTTTCAAATAGGGCCACAAATTCATTGTAGATAGGTACTGCTATTTCTGGATTTGCTGCTTTGGCATAAGAGGGTCGGTTTCCTTTTTTGGTCTGGGCATGAAGCGTAAATTGACTCACGAGCAGGGCCTCACCACCCACTTCCAAAATACTTTTATTCATGACCTCCTGCTCATCAGAGAAAATTCTCATGTTGATGATCTTTCTGATGAGCCATTCTGTGTCTTCCGTTGTATCCGCGTGTTCAATACCCAGAAGTATGACCAGTCCTTTCTTGATAGAAGATCCAAAGTTTCCGTCGATTTCAATGGAAGCTTCAGAAACACGCTGAATTACAACCCTCATGGTTTCTCCTCTTCACCTCCGCTCCATTTAAGAAATGCCTCAATGTCTTTATTCAACTTCTTGTAGATGAGAAACAGGATGGAAGCATCGTCTGTAAATCCTAGTGCAGGCACAAAATCAGGTATTACATCTGTGGGTGTAATGAAGTAAATAAGGGCAAAAACAATCAGAAAAAGAGAACTGCGAGAAAACGCACTGTACTCTCCTGAAAGATGCACTTGGACCATGCGGATCAAAATGTTCGTCTTAGACCGAAGTTCCTTCCACTCAGAAGACTCCTGAGCAAGCTTTTTAAGCTTTTTTGAAGAATCCGATAACACCTTGCTTAGCTTACTTCTATCGCCGATTGCCTCTTTCGCGGAATCTGAGATTTTTTTACCGCTACTCAAAATACAGACTGAATTTCCTCCTTAATAAATTTCAAGGCTTGCGCCGGGGCATCGAAACCTTCTCCGGATCCTTGCTCAACTATCTTTCTGGCCAAATCAATGCCTTTTGCGTCATCCGCTAGCCCATTCGAACACGAATTGATGAGAGAGACTGTCTGCTCAATCGCAGTAGAGACGTAAGTCCAGGCGCTATCTGACATGTAAACCTGCTGCGACAAGTTGTGATTAAACTCATTTCTAATCTCGTGAATCAGAATTTGCTGAAATTCTTCCGCTGTATAATCGGGAGATCCAAGTCTTGCCAGTAGGTTGGACGGAGTAATCCTCTCTAGCAACAAAGTAACCCGTTCATAAGCCTGCAGGCGTATAGGTATGACCACTTTCTGGTTTTTCTGGCGAATACCAAGCGAGATCTCATCCAGCTGCTTTTGAAGAAAGGACCTTACTAGTAAGTAAGCCAGATAAAGTAGCAGAGCTGCAGGTATTGTAATTTTTAGTAGGTCGTAAACCATTTCCATTGCCAAAAGTGTTTGGTAGCAATAAGCACCAAAAATAGGTTTATTAATCCAAGTACTGATCCTATAATTTTGTTTTCATCTTTCTCGATGGGACTCCCAATAGACATATCAGATAGAGCGATCCAAGAGGTAAAAAGCATATTGGCGCACAAAGGAATTCCCGCAGACTATGGTCTCAGAGTTGCGACTCAGGGTATGGGGTGTGGGGTAGGATTCAAGCTAGGTTTTGACAAAAAAAAGGAGACCGATGAAGAATACAATGTCCAGGGTATTCAGGTCTTGATCCAGAAAAGAGAGATTCTATTTCTTGCCGGGAAGAAGATTGAATTTTACGACGAGGCTGACGGCCGAGGCTTTGTATTTGTCTAATGCAAGGTAGAGTTGAAGACGCTTCTTACTGCTCCATTTCCACTACTGCTCTTCTGCAAAGCCCCTTGATGGGGGGATTGTATTTACTCACACGCACCCAGACTTTATGCACCTCCTTAAAATTTTCCTTTAAGTCACTGATGATCTTACCTGCTAGGTGCTCAAGTAAATTGGCGTCTATGTTCATCACGTCCCGCACAATTTCATAGACTTTTTCGTAATTGACTGTACCGTCCAATCGGTCATCCGATACTGCGTAAGAAAAATCAACTTCTAAGGTTACATCCACACTGTACTTGTTTCCAATTACACGCTCTTCTTCATAGTAACCATGACGGGCATAGAACTCCATACCCTCTAGCGAAACCTTTCCCACTACCCAGCGGTATCTATTTCATCAAAAAAAGACACTGTGCGAGCAATTCGGGGTCCTTTCTTCTCCATGACCTCTGAAGTATCATTGGCTTGATCGCTCTCTATTTCTATTGACACAAGTGACTTTGCTTCCCTTTCTTTTGTAGCCTCTTTGGCTACTACTTTGGATTCGCTTATCAAGTTTTTCGTGGGAACAGCGGAACTTTCTTTCGCTATATCTCTAGGATCCGGGGCTGATTTGGTTACTTGCTCAGCCTTTTGTGGCTCAGCTTGAACTTTAGGTTTACCGAACTTCTCTTCCTGCTTGAAAGGCAATGCTTCGGCCTGGCTCTTTATCTCATGCTCCTCCTTGGCGATTGGGCTGGGAATTACATCTGTTTTTTCCGCTTTGATTCTTTCGTCGCTTTCTCGAGCTAGTTTCTTCACCCGCTTTGCATAATCCTCAAGTCGAACTTCTTTCGTGTCTCTGCTACTGAGCTCAACCTTTTCCATCAAGGCCACAGAAAGGTTTTTCAGCTCTTGAAGCGCAATAGAACGCTGATTCTCAATTTCACGATGGTTCTCTTGTATTTGCTGTACAGCGTCTTGCAGTTCTTCCAGGATGTGACGCGCTTCCATCTCTGCCTGCTCTATCATCGCTCTTGCCTTGTTTTTAGACTCAGTAAGCAGCGCTTCCGCGTTCATCTGCGTCTCCTTCATATGTAGCTCTGCAGCTTTATTTGCTTGCTCGATTACGTTTGCTCCCGTATCCTCTGCAGTTTTTAAGGTTTTATAAAGGGAGCTTTCTACTTCACGCAATTTTTTTACCTCTCGCTCAGCTTGTTGGAGTTTGAGGTTTGTGTCTTTGCTTTCCTCAAGCATTCGCTCCCATTCGTTAGAAAGCGATTGTAAAAATGCGTTTACTTCGTCCTTGTCATAACCTCTGAGCTTTTTCTCAAAGTCTTTTTGCCGAATCTCTAATGGAGTGATTTTCATAGGATGTTAACGTTTAGGCCGCAAGATCGTACCTGTTTTACAGAATTTGGTGCGATCTTAGACGACACTTAGAACTTCAATAAGATAAAAAACGGCAGTTTATTTTGGACAATTCCAATATGTAAAGTAACGAAGAGCATTTCATTCTGCAAAGACGAAAGCGGTAACAATCAGAGATTTTGGTAGAAAACTAAAATTTAATTGTTCGCAGCAATGAGAGTAAGCTCACAAATCCATGAGCAGAAATTGCACAAATCCCATAAGATTGACTTTAAAACCACTAGAGTTCTACAAATAAAGTAAGTGTCCAAAGTACACAACAGTTGGTTTGCTCCTTGCCTCTTACCGTACCAAAAATTTCCCCAGTGCTTGACCAAAGAAAATTCGCTTCTGTATCTGCTGAATAGCAGAAAATACCTACAATTGTCTCATGCCTATCCTGTTAAATAAGCAGCTCAATAATGAATCTGCCTACGCTGTATGGAATATTCAAGAGACCTTTCTAGAGCTTCCATATCTATCTCCTGAACCCTTTCCGGCAGAGTTGGCCCCTGTGAGGCAAGCAGAATGGATCGTAGGCAGGATGATTGTGAAAGCATTAGCTCAAAAGTTTTCAATCGAATATCAGGGCATCAAAAAAGATGAGGCCGGTAAACCTTTTCTTGTGGGGAGCGAAGCGCATATTGCCATTTCTCACTCTTTTCCTATTGCTTCGGCCATGATCCATTTGAAAAAGCCATGTGGCATTGACATGGAAAAACCTCGGGCAAAGCATCACAAAGTGCGACGAAAATTTTTACACCACACTGAGTTGATCCATGAAGAGGACCTGAATAAGCTATGCACCATCTGGTGTGCCAAAGAAGTGATTTACAAGATCTTCGGTAGAAAATTTTTGAGCCTAAAAGATGAAATAAAAGTGTCCTTCCTAGACGATAAAACAATCCATGGAGAAATTCTCAAAAAAGGATTTGAGAAGACACACGTGATTTCTTACGAGTGGGTTAAAGGCTATTTACTTGCTTACGGTACTTAGCAAATCCGATATTGAAAGCTTAAGGCACAGCCACCAACTTTCTGATATTAT
>JBCCLV010000039.1:0-32026 GCA_039026695.1 Bacteroidota bacterium | reverse complement strand
CAGCAGAAGAGCGGCGTGTAGAATTGCTACAAGATATCGAGGACCTTTCGGGTACTGACACCCAGCATCCCAATCCCGATATTCAATCGGCGATCGAGTCTCAAACAAAAGCTCGCAATGCCGCGGCCATTTCCCTAACTAAAGAAAAAATCCAAGAAATCGATGACGATATTGTTCGGTATCGCACAAATCGCGATACCGTCAGTGCATGCGTTAGTGAAACGAAAAGCTGGCTTAAGCGAGCGCTTGATGGGTATAGGAGCGAAATTCGAGAAGATTTTGGCCATGAATTAGGTACTTTCACAGATCCACGAGATGGCCAGACCTACAACACCATCACATTTAAAAAGAAATTTGGTGATGCGATTATCGAGCGAACCTGGTTTGCAGAGAATGCTCGCTATAAGGTCAATGATTCTTACTGCTACAAGGATACGGAGGCCTACTGTGAAAAATATGGTAGACTTTATAACTACGCAGCAGCAAACGAAGCTTGTCCTGAAGGATGGCACGTGCCTACCATCAAGGAGTGGAATTATCTCTTTTCATTTTTCGGCGGTAGACATGAAGCAGGGGCACACCTTATTGAAGGTAAAGGAAGCGATATGCACATGCTTTACGGAGGATTTGCAGAACCAGGTCACGTTTTTAAAGACATCACTGTAAGCGGGAACTGGTGGGACAATGAGCTAAAAGGCGATAACTCTGCCGGCATTATCACAATGATTAAAGGTTCTGGCGAAATTTACCATCTTACCATCGGAGATAAGCACAAGCTGAGCTGTAGATGCGTAAAAAAACACGACTGATATTTGAAGTTTCTGATTGACGAGAATATCTCACCGGAGGTAGCAAAAGTTTTAAGGGGCGAGCAATTGACTGCCTATCATATCAACACGTTGAAAAGTCGACCTAAACAGCGTGTTATAGACGACCAGCTGCGAAGACTTTCTATCCAAAAAAACTACATAGTGGTCACTAAAGACGATGATTTTGTGAAATCATATGTAAGCCGGAAGGTGCCCGAAAAGATGCTATTCGTTTATGGAATCGACGATAAGAAAGCATTGATTGAGCGATTCAAAAGAATTGCTCCAGATTTATCGGCACTATTTATTGAGTATGACTTTGTAGAATTGACTTGTGATGAGGTAAGATTTCCTTTAGATTAAAAAAAAAACCCTCCGACATTCGTCGGAGGGCCACTCAACAACTCTACTACTTAAAAAAAGTCTTAAATTTCTTTAGAAGCCATACTCGCCATCTCCATTATCACCACTTCTGCTTCCAGATCGCTCACCTCTGCGCTTACTTTGATTGAGCCTGTAGGTGAAGGAAATAACTCCTGTAGGACCTCTTCGCCATTGAAACTCGGTATCGGAAGTAAATGTTTCGGTAGTTGCCTCATTTCTGAATTTTCTTGTGTTAAATAAGTCCTGAATATTAAGCGCAATCGTTCCATTCTTCTTCAGAATATCTCTGGAAAACCCAAGATCTAGACTCTGAATCGACTTATTAACGCCTTGCGGTCTATTCTGAGGTCCCCTGTAAAACCACGTAAGCTGTGCGTTAACCAATTTTGGATTTCTATAAAATGCGCCAATCCTTGAAGATATTGTGGTTGCCTCTGCTGAGAGATCTTCTTCTCCATCAACACGAGATCCTCCATCAACACGAGAATTAAAAAAATTGAAATTACTAGTAACCCTAAATTGCTTACTAAAATCGTAATTGAGGTTTGCTTCAATGCCAATGTCTTTCTCCACGCCTAAATTGACGGGTAGTCGCTCCAAGACTCCTTCCTCCCCTGCTCTTTCTCTTTGAATACGCTGCACTGCATCAGTGGTATATCGATAGTAAACCCCGAAGTAAAAACTTGATGAACGTCTATTTTGCAAAAGACCTAGCTCGTAAGAATCCGTAAACTGCGGTTGTAACTCAGGATTTCCTAAAAACAAGCTGAGTGGATTACTGTAAGTAATGAACGGATTTAAGTTACGAAACCGGGGCCTGCTTATTCTTCTGCTGTAGCTCAATTGCACGGACGAAATGTTGCTGTATTTATAGGAAAGATTTGCGCTTGGAAATAAACTGAAGTAACTCTGGCTATTGGGCTGAAAATCTTCGTTGCCCGATTCCTCCTCATTTCGAGGGATCAGCTGGGTATCCAAGTTGGTCTGTTCAGCTCTTAATCCAAGCTGCCAGGAGAGCTTTTCGTACTTGTTGCTCAAAATAGCGTAAGCAGCAAAGATTCGTTCGTCAAAAGAAAAGTTGTTTGTAAGCGCTACTACTTCTTCGAAATTCTCTTCCAGACCTGTCGCTGCTGAATCTGACTCTACTATATAGTTATTGAAAATTTCTCGGCCATTGTATCGTAATCCCACTTCGTATTTTGCCGCAGCTCCAAAAGGATGCACATAGTCTAGCTGCATCAGCTGCCTGTTTTCTCCATTATCATTGCGCGCCCGCTGTATCAATTCATCCTGAAATCCATTGGTAAAGTTGGTGACATCATCAAAAGCAGAGATTTCCGTTTCTTCACTGTCCTGCTGCTGAAGGGTGAAAGAGAGCTTTTGCCCCTTACGGTCAAACTTGCGATCAAAATTTAGCTCATATTGCCAGTTGGTATCCACCTCATCTTCATTGTCTACCCGCCTTCTATCAGCAAAGCGGGTACGATTGCCGTCAAAGAAATCATATATGGTGATTGTGGTGTTGTCACTGTCTGCGTCTCGGTAAGAGGCAGATAAGGTGAGTACGTTTTTCTCGTTAAAATAAATATCAGAACCAAAGCGTATGTTCTGAGAGAGACTTTTTCGCTCTCGGTCATTGTCTTCATTTCTAAAGTACGAACTATCAGGCGGATTGAAGAAATTGTTGGTGAACCCTTCTCCCGGTGATGTACGAGCTGTAATACCATAATTGACAAACCAGTTGATCCATCCTGTCCTGTAGTTCACATTAACGCTTGCCCCATTATTAGCAGGAAGGCCTCCCTGCACCTGAAAGCTGCCATTAAAACCTTTGGCTCGATCCTTCTTTAAGATAATATTAATGATTCCAGCTCCACCTTCAGCATCATATCGTGCTGAGGGGTTTGTTACAATTTCTACACGCTCCACCAGATTACCTTGCAGTTGCTGTAGTCCGCCTGATCCTGATAACCCGATAAGTCCGGAAGGTTTACCATCAATCAAAATCTGTACATTTTGGCTTCCTCGTAATGACACATTCCCTTCCACATCCACTTCTACAGAGGGCAAATTAGCCAGCAGATCGGAAGCACTACCGCCAAGATTGCTCAAGTCCTTGCCAATATTATATACTTTCTTGTCCAGCGTGAGCTCCATTTCCGTGCGCTCTGCTTGTACCACAACTTCATCTAGTAGCGTTTCATTTTCAGCCATAGATACATTGCCTACGTTGAAAATCTTAGTTTGCCGATTAACCACTACATCTGATATCATCACTTCCTTGAAGCCCATAAACTGTATTCGTAAATAATATCTACCAGGCTTGATTGGGATGTTAAAAACTCCTTCCACATCCGTAAGTCCACCGGTCACTAGCGAAGAATCCGCCTGATTGAAAACACTAACTGTCGCAAATTCTACTGCATTGCCGGTCTTTTGATTTACTAGTTTGCCTTTGATAGCAAAGGGAGGAGCGGCAAAGTCTTTGGGTGCTTGCGCTTGCGCAGAATGTACCACGCTGAAAAAGAAAAGGACGGATAAGATGAATAGTTGATTTTTCATGACGCAAAAGGAACATTGCATCATGAGAGATGTTTGAGCACACTCTGAAGCAAATCTGAAGATGTCAGATAGATTCTTTGGATGGGTAAAATATGATTTGGACGGTATGAACTTCTTCTTCCACGCTGTATTTGGGCTGGAAATGATATAAATCGCAGATTTTTTTCACGATCGCAAGGCCCAAGCCCATAGATCTGCTGCTTTGGTTTGACTTTTTAAATCTTTCAAAAAGGCCTGATGCTGGTATTTCCAATGGCTTTCCTGTATTAGAGATTTTAAATTCATCATCTGTGAGTAAAACTTTGATCGTCCCTTCTTTAAAATTATGCCGAATCGCATTATTGATCAGGTTTGTGAATAGAAGCTCTATTAGCGTCTGGTCTACCTTTAATACTAAATTATCTTGAATTGATTTTTGTAGATTGATTTGTTTCAAATCCATCAGTTCACTGAATTCGTCTAGCAGACCCACTATTCTCTTGCTCACATCCAAGCTTGCAACGTTGGAAAATTCCTTATTTTCAATCCTCGTCAAAAGTGCAAGCGAACTGCTAAGGCTGCTGAGTCTTCGCACAGCATTTTGCATGGCGCCCAGTTGCTCCAGGTGTATCTCCGAAAGATCTGGATCATCCATGAGCACTTCGAGCTTACTCTGCACAATGGCAATTGGTGTTTGAAACTCGTGAGAGGCATTCTCGGAAAATTCCTTCAGCGACCTGTAATCTGAACGCACTTTGTCTGTCATCGCCTTGAGGAATACGTTTAGCTTTTTGAACTCTGTGACCGAAGACCTGGGAAAAGAAGTTTGCTGGCTCGGATCCCGCAGAGAGAAATTTCTAATCTCTGCCAAAGTCAGATTGAAAGGTCGGAGAATAAAATAGGACGCACCTACGCCAATGATCGCAATTGCACCTAGCAAAATCAGGTACATAGTTATTAGCGACTCAACAATTCCATCTTTGATGTCATCCTCCTCTATGATTACATCATAAAGGACTGTTCGGTAACTTTTCCCCCCAATGTTGCGAATCGCATCCAGTTTTAAATGTGGCTCCATCCTATCCAGTTGCGCATGCATCACCAGGGTATCGGAAAAAGTGTATTGCTCCTGCTGGTAATCTGCCATTGGATAACTTACCATTTTACTCCAGCGAATGGTATCGCGAGGCTGAAACCTCTCAATTCTATTTGTAACACGATCTAGCCTTTCAATCAGGAAACGTTTCTGCTCAGCTTGTACTTCCCCCATCAAAATATGATAGCTAATTACCCCACCAATGCTAAAGACCACTAGCGATACCAGAATAAAAAGCAGCGAAATCCGTGCGATCAGATTCATTCTTCCTGCTGTAATTTGTATCCCACACCGTACACGGTCTTGATGTAGTCCTTCCCACCTGCTTCCAGCATCTTTTTTCGTACATTTTTGATATGCTGATAAACAAAGTCAAAGGAATCGGCGGTATCCATATAGTCCCCCCAGAGGTGCTCTGCAATGGCTTGCTTGGTGAGGAGTCTTTTTTGATTTACAATGATGTAGTGGACAAGATCATACTCTTTTCGTGTGAGATCCAAGGTCTTTTCTCCAACAAGTACCTCACGCGTTTCTAAGTTTATGGTGATTTCATTGAAGTAAAGAAATTTCTGTCCATTTTCTTTCCTACGGCGATAAATCGCTTTGCAGCGTGCATTGAGCTCTGCAAGATGAAAAGGCTTAGGCAAGTAATCGTCTGCACCGAGTTCCAGTCCTCTAAGCTTATCATCAAGTGCATTCTTGGCAGATATGATGATCACACCCATTTCTGGCCGCTCCTGCTTTGCTTCCTCCAGCAGCTTTAGACCATTTCCGTCTGGTAAAGTGATATCCAAGAGCAGCAGGTCATAATCGTATGCATACAGCTTTTCAGAAGCCTTCTTGAAGGTAGAAGCCACTTCGCAGATATCTCCTTCCGCAAGAAAATAGTTTTTAATACTGGTGGAAAGCTCAGCTTGATCTTCTACGAGAAGAAGTTTCATAGATTAAAAGTAAACCGCATCTCTGAAGCAATTCTGAAATAAGCTGGCTTAAAGAACTTTAGCTGCTTAGATCAAGCGCTTTGTTTTGATCTCGATGTATTTATTAATTACATCAACATTGAGATTTTGTGGCGCGGTATAGAGCGACATGATTCCATGCTGCATGAGGATCTTCTGGATATTGGCTTTCTCATCCGCGATCTGTTTAGCGATAGAGGCATTGTAGATGTCAAGCGTGGAGCTAGCTGGTTGATCAATCACTGTATCTAACTCAGTATTTCGAAAAAATACCAAAAGTAGCAGGTGATGGCGATTGATTAATTTAAGATATGGAAGTTGCCTTTCCAGTGTATAACCAGATTCAAAATTTGTGAACAGCAACAATAAACTTCGCTGCTTGATCTTTTGCATAAGAAACCAATACAATGTCGCAAAATCCGGTTCATTAAATTGCGTCTCCTGATTGTATAGGGATTCCAGCAAGTAGTTAATCTGTAGGTTACGCTTTCTAGCAGGAATAAAGGTCTCCGGTTTATGCTGAAAAGTCACCATCCCTGCCCTATCTCCCTTTTTGGTTGCAACATTGGATAGTACCAGGGTAGCATTAATGGAATAGTCAAGCAAAGTCATTCCTTCGAATGGCATTTTCATCGGGCGCCCTATGTCTATCAGCGAATAGATTGGTTGTGACTTTTCATCTACATAGTGATTGATCATTAGATTGCCCCTCCGCGCGGAAGCCTTCCAATTAAGATGTCGAGGGTCATCCCCAACATTGTAATCTTTGATGTGGTCAAATTCGGTACTTTGTCCGATGCGCTTCATACGTTTTTGACCGCTAAGTTTTAGGGTTTGCGAAATGGCCGACAATTCATACATATCAAGATTCAAAAAGGCGGGATATACTTTTACCATTTGAGCTTCACCGCACTTAAATCTTCGCTGGATCAATGAAATGCGGGTTTCTGCGATCACATTGGTAATCCCAAAATAATACTTGCCTCGTTCGGTTGGCCTTAGAAAATATTGGATGGTTTGCTGAGAACCTGCAGATAATTTGAGACCAATAGCTTGGTCTCGCAACTGAAATTGCACAGGATGCTCATCATAAATATTGAGTTTTATATAAAACGAATATTGGCTTTGGATGGACAGCAACACTTCATTTTGGTCTCCATTAGAAAATCTTTCCGGCAGTTGGCGATCCAGTAAGATCCTTCCTTTGCTAAAAAACAGAAGCACAATGTCTGCAAGGATGAAAATCAAAAGTAAGAGCGCAAGACCTTGTGCAATCGTGAACAATAGCGAATAATAGTAACCTGCAAAAGAAAGTAATGCAATAGCGATTGCGGCGTAGTAAAAGCGTGAGGTTGGGAACAGCTTCATCTACAATTTACCTTGAAAACAAACCTTTTAAGCAAGGCTGAAATTTTAACATGAACAAACAGCCTGTTGTCATTTGGGAACCTCTACTTGCTGCAAGATCTGCTCGGTGACCTCCTTAATGGTGATGCCCTGTAGCTCTGCCTCTGGTGAAAGGATAATGCGATGCTCTATTGTGGGTCTAAATAAACGTTTAATATCTTCTGGCGAGACAAAATCCCGACCCTGAATCGCTGCGTAGGCTTTTGATCCTTTAAGTAGATCGATAGAAGCTCTCGGAGATGCACCTAAATACAAAGATGGGTGCTGACGTGTCTTACCAATCAACTGTACAATGTAATCCACCAGCGTGTCTTTCATCATAATGCCCTCCAGATTTTCTCTCAATGCCACAATTTCTTCCTTGGAAATAACCGACTCAATAAATGAAAGCTGATGGTGCTGAGCATTTTCACTCACCATTTGCAAAATCCGTGTTTCCTCTTGGTTCTCCGGATAATCAACCACGATCTTGAAGATAAAGCGGTCAAGCTGTGCTTCTGGCAGGCGGTAGGTTCCCTCTTGCTCTATCGGGTTTTGAGTAGCTAAGACCATGAATAACTGCTCCAGCAAGAACGTCTCTCCATCACTGGATACCTGTCGCTCTTCCATCACTTCAAAAAGTGAAGCCTGAGTCTTGGCCGGAGCCCTGTTGATTTCATCAATCAGCACCAAATTGGAAAAAATTGGGCCCTTTCGGTATTCAAATGATGTTGACTTAGGATTGAATACTGACGTACCCAAAACATCTGAGGGCATCAGGTCTGGCGTAAACTGAATCCTCCTGAAATCGGCTTCTACTAGTTTGGCTACCAATTTAGCGGCCAAGGTTTTTGCAATACCAGGTACGCCTTCGATTAAAACATGACCACCTGCAAACATGGCAGTAAGTATAAGATCAAGCATTTCCTGCTGACCAATCAGTGCTTTAGATGCCTCACTTCTTAGTCTATTGATTTTGCCGGAAAACTCATTTAGGTCGATTCGGTTTTGAAATTCTGTCATTGGAATTGTTCGGTTTTTTTAGAGAGGTCTAGCAGGGTTTGTTCATTCACCACAGGCAGTGCCTTTACCTGCTGAATCAACTCAAAAGTTTCTATTACGTGATTGATCTCCACTCCTGATTTTGCACTTAGCTGCTGGTAAAATTTTTCGGTATAATCGATATTGACGTAGTACTTTTCACGCACAGATCTAAAAAAGTAGTTGATGAGTCGCTGCGCTGCATTTTTGTGATTGCCTTCTCTGTAAAAAAGTGCCCCCAGGGTCTTTACGTAGCTTACTGTCGCATTGGCTGGACTTGCTACCACGGGTATCGACCTTTGGTAACGACTTGATGTGATTACAAGGAAAACAACCAGAACAAACAATCCCAAGTACAATGACCACCGGAGCGCTGGCTCTTTCAGAAAGTAGCGAAATGGAGTGGTAGCTTCAGCTTTTCCAAGCTGATAAAAAAGTGTAAAGTGAGTAGGTGCCATTGGAAGTTCAGAGAGCATTACCTGCGCTGCTTGGTAATTATTATCGATCAGCAGTCCAAAATTGGTAAAAACGTAAGGTGTGGTACAAAGCGTGAGCCTACCCTTCCCAATGCTTCGAGAAATTAAAATTGGGTTTTGCTCTAGCGTAGCCTGCACCAACCATGAGGTATCGCTCTTCAGCTCAAAGTAGTTTGAGACAAGGGAGTATGGATACTCAAAAAATGTAGAATCGCCGATCAGTATTTCGCTGGTGGCTTCTTCAAAAAGGCCTTGATTAAGTGCATGAAAGCTAAATCGCGAATTGAAACCCAGAGAATCTCGCACTGCCGAAGAAAACCGATTGGCAGCAATCATAATATGTGCACCGCTATCTAAACGTGCCATCATGCTACGATAGTCAGGACCAGAGAGCTCAGCGAGATCGCACAAGATCAAAATATTTTGAATGGAAGGTAGCTGAGAAAGGGTTTGATTGGATATTATCAAGGGCTCATTAAAAAGATCCTCGGCCCTTTCTGCCAAGATAAATCCTCCAAAAGGGTTTTTATCATTGTTGGCAAATGTTACTCGCCAGTCTATGGGTTTTGGCGCGAGAAAACTGGTAGCCACATAAATGACGAAAAGTACCAGAAGCAAAATCAAAAACTTCTTCTCTCCTTGCTTCATTTTGCGCGCTCAAGTTTTGAGGCAAGTTGATTCCCTGCTTCGAATTCAGTCTTGTCTGCATCAAAATCTCCGTACCAGACGTACTCAAAGAGACGAGCAAGCTCTTGGTAGGTTCCCGCAGCATCACCTTTTAGTTCTCGCTGATAATCCATCGGAGACTTCCAGCTTTTCAGTTGGATTAATTGCCTTGCGTTCAAATCAGACAATGCTCTTAAATAGAGATATCTGATGGCAAGCTTGAAGTTCTGCGCTCCCAAAGCCTCTCCTATCAATTTGTTATAGTCTTGCGGTTTTTCCAGGACCATCGCACCTGCGCTAGACTTGTAAGACTGATAATCTGGCGCAATTCCTTGACCATACCTTAGACGCACAATGTAAAATATGGCCGCACCTAAAATCACGATCACAGTCAGGTAGTAAAAGAAGCGGGTTATCCATGGGGTATTAGGATTAAGAAATAACTCCTGGAAGATGCTTGATATCCACCATGATATCCTTTCCCATACCGAAGGGGGCTGAGCAGTATAGTTCATGTATTCAAATTCAGGCTGCTCCTTGTATGCGCCCATTTGATCAGCATCAAAACTCCTGATCTGCTGCTGTCTCCCTTCGGAAAAAGTTAAAGAGAGCAAGAGTAATATGAGTAGGGGAAATCTAAGCTTTATCAAAATCCTCTATTTCGCTCATCAGTCCTCTACCCTCTTGTCTCTCTACCAAATTAGCATACTGGTAGCTGTATCCAATCAGTGGGATACAATTCGACAGGTAAGCACCCAGCATAGAGATGGCAAAAGCGGCCGTCATGTAGCCATTAGAAAAAAAGTCAAATACTGCTGAAGGATCGCCGGGATTATTTTGCGCCTCTTCAACCAGCGTAAAAATATTTGCAAAGTACACGACCATGGTGGGTAAGGAAAATACCATTTGCACCACATAGGCCAGAATATAGCCGATCAACCCAATGCCGAAAGTGCTCCACCACTTTCCCTTTAGTAGCGTGAAAGTGCGTCCTATGGCTTTTATAGGAGAGACATCTTCAAACATATAGGTCGCAAAACTCAGCGGCAGGACGAAAATCAAAAAGAAACCCGGCAGAAAAAGAAAAATAAAACCAATGAATACCATTACCCCGATCAGGAATGCAATAAGTATAACTCCACCATACTTTTTAAACGAAAGTTTAAAGACATCAGCGATCGGGGTTTCTTTAGCAACGCCTTCATTATAAAGCCTTATGTAAGTAAATGACACAGCGATGACCATTGAGCCAGCGAGTAATGCTACTACAACCAGTAAGAAGTAATTGCCACCAAGTATCGCTAGAAAGCTGAATGCCTGCGCATCATTTTCTAAGCCGATCGCGTCGGTCATAGAGGAAAAAAGGTTGGTGAACAGGATGCTCATCAGTAATGCCACAGGACCGGCAATGAAAAGTAGATTTAAAAAGAGCCTGCCAATATTCTCTCGCAGAAACTCAATGGTAGCATTCATCTTAGCACCGAAATCTCGGAGCTTATAAAATTCAATTCTTGACGTTGACATTGCGATACAATCTGATTGGTAAAATAATAAAGTAGAAAACGATAAGACTTAGTGAGCTCAATACAATTGCAAGCTTTGCACCAAATGGCCACTCTGTATAGCGGGTAATAAAAGACTCAATAAATCCTGCAATGATGAAAAATGGCACCAAGCCCATCACTATCTTCAATCCGCGCTTCGCACTTTGCTTAAAAGCATAAAGCCGTGGATAAGTCCCCGGAAAAAGTAATCCGTTCCCCATCGTGATACCGGCACCTCCGGCAATGATGATTACCGAAATCTCTATGGTCCCGTGCACCCATATTGTGAGCAGTGTGTCACCATAAAAGCCTTGCTGAACAAAAAAGTAATGAAAGACACCCAGCATCACTCCATTTCTGAAAAGCACCATTCCAGTACCGGCTGAGGTAAAAATCCCAAAAATGAACGCAATGAATGATACACGGATATTGTTTGAGGTAATCATGAAGAACATCTGCCATTGATCCATCACACCATAGACACCCATAGGATCCCCCTTCTTGATGTTTTCGAGTGTCATATCCACATAACCATTCCCCAAAATCAGCCTGGCAAAAGTTTCATCGTGCACAGTGCTAATGATACCTAATACCACTCCCACAGCCATGATAATGAAAGAATATATCATGGCCTTTCCAGACCTGGCCATCTCCAGCGGAACTTCATACTTCCAAAAGTTGAGAAAACGACTTTTGCTTTCCGGCTTATTCCGGTAAATAAGATTATGAATACTGAGGCTCAGCTTATTCAAATAAGCAGTGAGCGAGGTTTTAGGATACTTTGCCTTAGAAAAAGCCAGATCTTCTGTGAGGTGAACGTACATTTTAGCCAGTTCATCTGCGGATGGACTTTTTTGGAGCGCACTTTCGTACCCTTGCCACTTTTCCTGATTAAGCTTTACAAAAACCGCTTGCTTCATCTGTGCCCAAAGATGAGCAAATTGGAGCAGATCACGAGGCTTAAAGTCTGTAGAGTGAGGTAGTGGAAATCCTATGTCTTAAGAGAAAAGATGTCATAGTGCACCATCAGTTGATCTGAGTCTTGGATATTTGCAGGTGCCAAAATTTGTAACTAACCAAAATATAGAAATTGATCTTGAACTAGCCAGTCTAGGTGATCGTATACTGGCATTTCTCATTGATCTTGTAATCATGATTGCGTTGCTAGTTGCGATTTCTTACATCGTTTCGGAGATCGGAATGGATGGCTGGACTATCTCACTGTTCTATATTCCATTGATGTTCTACAGCTTCGCCTTCGAGTATTTCGGGAACGGTCAGACCTTAGGTAAGCGAGCACTGGACATCAAGGTAGTAAAACTGGATGGTGCAACCCCTGCAGTCGGAGGATACCTCTTGAGATGGCTATTTAGAATCATTGACTTGTGGCTGTACCCCCTGGTATTTGCACCTGCGGTCATTACTTATATCGCAACTAAAAACGGCCAGCGCATCGGAGACATTGTAGCTGGGACGGCAGTAATCAAGATCAGGAAAGTTGGGGCAGCGCAAGCGTTCAAAACTGTAGCAAAGGCGGATCACCAAGTGATATATCCTGTAGTGAAATCCTTGAACGATGAGCAAATTGAGTTGATCAAGAAGGCACTAAAAATGCGAAAGGAAGGAATCAATTACCAAGGGGTGGAAGTATTGGCACGGAAACTCAAAGACAAACTCAATATTGACTCAAAAGACCCTGACGTGAAGTTCCTATATACCATAATAGCGGATTATGAATTTCTGGCCAATGAAGGTTTTTGAGTGCATTCCACAGTAAACTGGCCTTAAAAAGCAGACCATCAGTTAGTTCTTACTTGCAAAAAAGTGAATGGAGAACTATGGCGCTACTCCGCCAAAAACAAGATATATCCATTACAAGGATTGTATAATTCAAGTAATGAATTTGCTGAGAGGATCTCAGTAGCGAAAAGAGTGTTTCCTTCAAAAACTTCATCTGTAAAAGAAAATAGGCTGTTGCGCTCATCAAGGCTATCTGAAACCGTGATGAAGGTCTCATCATTTAGTTCAAAGGAAAGCAAGTTGCCGGTGGTATCGGTAACAGTCATACCACGAAGAAAGAACTCAAGCGCGTTATTTTGGTCTATTCCTACCCAGCCCAAACCGGTAAAAGTACCGTCTTCAAATCCTCGGGGCACACCATTGTAAACCAAAACAAAAGCTATGGAATTTGAGAATACTTCTTGGACGCGAGGCTGGATTGATTCTTGATTTTCATCGTAAATGAAAAAATCATTGATCTGGTAAAATTCCCGACCTTCATCGATGAACGGAGAATGCCTGCTAAAAAGCGTACTAAACATCTCTGTATTACCAAGGGTCTGTACAGTGGCATCAAATGACACTGAAATATTCTGCACATCTGGACAAAAGCTTGTGTCTGTCTGCACAAAATTCTCTGTTGATATGCTCGAAAATGAGTAACTAGAACCATCAAAAGTGAAACTAATTGGACTTTGAAAAATGATCTGATCGCCTGAAAACGACAAATCTGAGGTAAGATCGATTTTTAAGGAGTTAGGATTATTTGCAACCTCATCATATGATTTGCCCACGACCGCACTTAGCAGCTTCGCCCTGCGTATACCCAAATCAAAAGAAGCGAAAATAGATAGATTTTCCTGCTCAAGATATATTTGATAAATCGGTGTTGGATTCAATCCGGCCAAGTTTCCTGTCCGATAACTCCCGCCCGAAAGTTGAGAAAAAATCTCATTGGATAACAATTCAGGGTCCGTTGCACTTGCAGGCTCAAAAACTAATTGAGTTGCATTAGATAGAGGATCTGATTTGCTACTGAAAATCAAGTTTTCGCCATCTTCGCCTTCAAAAATAAACTCGAATTCTGCGCCAAAACTATTCTGATTTTGCTCAAATAAATAATGAAAAACTGCATAGGTTTCTAAAGTAAGCTCTGTCTCTAGTTCCTGATCTATGCGGTAAGAAATCGTTTGGTCTCGATAGATTCCGCCCTCATCGCTCACGTCTGACTGAATTCTTACTGTCCCATCATCATCAAAATCCAGTAAGATCAAAAAAATGCCTGCATTAGAGGTAGGCTTATATTCAAGTCGCCAACCAAAGGATGGGTCTACTAACGCGTCCAATAGTTCTTTAGTAGATGCTGCTACCCGGTCTTCCACCGAGGGCAGTTCTAATCTACCTTCGGCACAAGAGAGTAGTACTATGAAAGAAAGAAGAGAAAAAAAATTTAATGAGTGACGCATTAGTCAACAATCTTCGCCTGCGTACGTACCCTAAGTGCATCCAGATTAATTCCGGTTACATTCTCGTAATGATCTGCGATTGCAGCCAACTTTTCTCCAATCAACACTTTGCCTGTGTTGCGAGCTTCACATTCTGGGGTGCTACAATCGTTCTCTAGCTCCACAAAATTGTTTGAAAAGTCCGGATCCCATAGATATCTCGCTAAGAGCTCAGCATAGTCTTCATTAGGTGAACTGGTGCCATATGGAGAAACAAATCCTCTCCTTAGCGCTTCATCGTCTGTCAGATTAAACCAAGATCCGGCACTGGTGTATCCGGTAGGCGATATTGTTTCGTAGCCTGTGGGCAACTTATAGCGCTGATGTACCACATGAGCAAACTCATGATAGATTGTACCTAATTGAAAAAGTATCCAGTCTTCATTATCGGGATCTACTGCGTTTACATCGAGTAACGAAATTCTGGCACCGGCATCCGCAAAACCCAGCAACACTGAAGATCCTTGAAAGATGAGTCCCCCAAACAAAACCACTTCTGCTGGCACATGGTCTTCAAAAAACGCTTCGCCATTCTCCACTTCCAAATAAGGGTCAATCCAGTACTCTTCTAAAAAATCCAGCATGGGTCTCACTACTTCCAACCTTGGTGGTGTGGTTCGCTGACCAACTGCAAGATAACTGTCAACAAACTTGTATCGGACCGCCATTCCGTACTTCTGAGTGAAATTTTCATCAATGTATGCATCCAATTCGCTGATGATCAAATCTTCCTCACTTTGTTGAGGAACATTTAGTTCTTCACTTGGATAGCAACCGTTTAAAATCACTAAAAAAATCATTCCAAGAAATACTATAGCTGATTGCTGCCTATTCGTTTTTTGTCCGTTCATCTTATCTATCATTAGGTTCCAAACCTCCTACTTCAATTGCTGAATTTGGTATTTGCCAAGCCCAACGTGGATCGCCATCTCGAAGGGCAATGAGGGAGCCGTCCGGCAAATCGTGTATCATATCTAGTCCCCATCGCTTAGCATCAAACCAGCGCATACCTTGCGCAATAAATTCTTTTCTTTTTTCGATAATGAGCACATTGAATAGTACGTTCAAATCCGAAATTCCATCACTTGAACCGAAAATAGATGCCAGAAAAGTGCGCAAGGAGGCTAGTGTTACGTCCTCAAATTCTCCACTGTATCTCTTTCTGAAAAGCAAGTTGAGGTCATTTATGGCTTCCTGAATGTTGTTCAAGTAGATATTACATTCAATGCGATTGAATAGTACTTCTTCGCCTCTGAACATGATCCCAATGTGATAAGGCGTCCCCACGTTAGAATTTAGACTGCTTCGCTCAAAAAGATTCTCATATCTCACAGGAAAAAGACCCTGATCCCCCGTCAAATCCTGCCCTTTGACAAACGCAGGATTCTCACGCTCATCAGTACCACCGGGTACCGGAATTTGGGCAAAGAGCGAATTATAGAATCCGTTGGATGATGCAAAAGAAAAATCTGGACGCTGGACGAGTGATATCTTTCGCATCAGTAATAAGTTGGCAGCTTGATCTGGTGATGAGTAGAGTTGGGGATACCCTGTTATGGAAGATTTAGCTTGTAGAAAAGTTTCAGAAGTCATATCACGAACGAAGCTCTCAGGGCTATTTCCCAGTAATTCGTTCGAGTATCTCAAGCTTTCTCGGATTTCGAACTGATACAGATAAAAACGTGAGGCAAATGCCAATGCAGCATTTCTGTTGAAGTGATACTTACCTGAGTTGAGAAAAAAATTGTCGCTAATCAGCTCCAATCCATCCAACAAATCATCTTCAATTTCTCCATATACCCTACGAACTGACTCTCGTTCGTACTGCTGGATGAAATTAGTCTCAGGGTCTTTGACGTAGGGCACTCCTGGATCACCTCCTGAAGAAGCATCACTAAAATGCTCTGCAAACATGTTTACTAACATAAAATGACCATAAGCCCGGATCAACTTTGCTTCTCCCTCCAATGCATCTCGTCTATCACGATCTTCGGCACTAACAACCGGTAGGTCATCCAAGGCCGCTAGCACTTCATTTGCATGTGCTATGGATTCATAAGTTTCGAACCAGAAAAAGTCAGGAGTATCCACTTCGTTGGGACCCCCATTTTCTACCTCTTGCCAGGTATAGATTTGCAACTGACTGGGACGGATGTTGGTACCTATTGTATACTGAACATCATCTGTAGCCCAATCTGTAAATGCTGGGCTCGCAATGGAATATCCATTGGTCAAAAGCTGCGCTGCTTTGCCGAGCGTATTGAGTTCTACCCGATTATCAGGAATTTCATCCAGGAAACTATCACATGATCCTAAAGAAAGACCAAAAAGCAAGAGCGTCAAAATATTTCGGAAGATGCTATTCATCAGAAGTTCAGGCTTAGTGAAAAAGTTAGCATCCTGGGCTGGGGAAGCGCCACCCCTCCTGTACTGAAAAATTCCGGATCCTGGCCATTTAGTACTGGATCAGCGTAAAGCAAAGCTAGATTTTGAGCTTCCACTGATATTGAAGCTCCATTCATTTTTAGCTTGCTGTAATACGCTTTAGGAACATTGTATGCGAGACGAATCGATCTTAACCGTATGTAACTTCCATCCGCAACTCGCTCTGTGCTTTTATTGTAAAATGCGTAAGCAAGACCATTGTTTGGGTCTTCTTGGATTGCTCCTTTATCTAGGATGACTGGAATATTGGTAATTGACTCGTCTCCAGGTACTGCCCAGCGATTGACCAAGTCTCCAGGCAGCGAACTAAAGTCTGTGTAGCTGGCAAAAAAAGCATCATTCAACCTGATTTTGTAGTCGAACTTGAAGGACAACAAAAAGCTAAGATCAAAATTCTTGTATGTAAACCGATTGGTCAGTCCTCCTGCACCTCTTGGCTCTACCGGACCTTCATATTCCAAAATAGAAGTAAGGTTTCCTCTATCCTGAAGGTCAAATTGTTTTACAACCTGGCCTTCATTTATAAGAAACGTGGGAATTCCCTGTGAATCTAAACCTGCAAATCGTGTGGAAAAAAGGCCTCTCCGGGGGCCACCAAGTGTTGCAGCTCCGGCCTGGCCAATTGCTTCTGCCAGTATAGGACCGAAATCTAGTTTCGTAATACGATCTACTGTGTAGCCAATATTGAAATCTGTGGTCCATGAAAAATCCCCCTTGGTAAAGTTCAGTGTCGATAAGAAAAATTCATATCCATCGATCTCCATATTTGCAAAGTTTCCTGCTTTTAACACCGCTCCTCCAATTCCGCTGGTTTGTACCTGACCGATGAGATCAAAACCTTCTCTTTGGTAATAATTGAAAGAGCCAGAAATGGCATTATCCAAAAAGACGAAATCAATACCAATGTTGAACTCATTTAGTTTTTCCCAAGTCAGCTCGGTATTGGTCAAATCTTGAATAAACAAAAATGGCTCAACATCAGTGGGCCGGACTGTAACATCTGATCTCAGATTAAGTAAAGCACTAGTTTGCGGAGGAAGGTTTCCTGAAATACCATAAGTGGCTCTAAGCTTCAACTCATTCACAAAACCAAAATCAAAAAAATCCTCGTTATTCACATTCCAGGCGCCGCTTATATTCCAGGTGGGTAAATACCGGGCCTGCCTGCTTCTACCAAGTTGATTAGAACCATCATATCGTACAGTGAAGTTGGCAATGTACTTAGACTTGTAAGCATACCCCGCATTTACAAAAGATCCCAAAAATCGATCTTGCTGTCGGTCAAGCGTATAATAGTCGATGTTTTGGAGGTTGAAGAACTCAATAATATTGGGATCAGTAACTACCACTCCTCCACTTTCATAAATGATCCCAAGAGCAGAAGAACTTTCCTCTCTCCTATCTGTAAATCGCACCTCCTGACCGGCCAAAACATTGATCTCATGGTGCTCATTGATTGTTTTATTCCATTCTACACTTAACCTGGTAAAAATATTCAGCAATTCACGCTGGTCTACATACTTAAAACCACCTTGTGGCAGGACCACAGCTGGATTTAGCCCTGGATTGTCTGGATCTCGATAGAGAAGATTATTGGCGTCTTGTATGAATTGAGTGTCATCAGCTCTAAAGGCTTCCGCTTGATTCGAGTTTTCATGAATGGTATGGTCTTGTTTGGTATTTGCGTACCGTGCTTGAAAAACGCCACTAACTCTTAAACCTTCGGTGGGATTGATCTCAAAATCGGTTTGCGCGGAAATATCAGAAACCGTGATATCCATAAAATTCAGATCAAGCTCATCAAGGATATTAAATGGTGCGTAGTTTCTGCGGAAATACTCTCGATTGCCTACTGCGTCGAAAGGCCGAATTGACCTTGCGGTATTGAGTGCATAGCTCAGGGGATTGATGTCAAAATCTCTACTGAATGTTCCGGAAATGGGATCAAATTCCCGATTTCTTGTTCCAGGAACCTGCTGGTCTCTGTAGCTCGCTGTGAGTTTTAGTCCGAATGAAAATCTGTCTGAAATAAAGTAGGTGTTACGGGCAGTACCCGTGATCCTTTGTACATTATCTGCGATTGTCTGCCCTTCATCATTTAAATAGCTTATGGAATAATAGCTATTTGATTTCTCGCTCCCAGCCGTGAAACTGAGAGAATGTTGCTGCTGCAAGCCAATGTTGTTGAACAAAAGATCGAACCAGTCTGTATTTGCGTTTTCGTATTGATTTAAGAATCCTTCATTTAAGGCACCTCCTGCACCCCAGTTAAGATCGTGATTTGCAATAAGCGTATACATTTTACCTAAAGCACCATAGTTCTGCGACCTTACCGAAGTTCCAATGTCAATGATACCTTTTCTGGAAAGCTCTCGATATACTGACATCTCTTCCGCTGAATTAAGCAGATCAAATTGGTTATAGGTAGGTCTTAGCTGGGCAGAAAAATTTGCACTGTATCCTACTCTTAAAGCTCCACTTTTCCCCCTCTTGGTAGTGATTACGATCACACCATTAGCTGCTCTTGCTCCGTAGATCGCAGTGGCAGAAGCGTCTTTAAGAATCTGGAAAGACTCAATATCATCAGGATTTAAGTTGGCAACAGAAGATGTGGTCAGGGTGTTCGCATTGCCAGATATTAAGTCGTCTGTATTTACGTTAGAAAGGTCTTCAAGAATCACACCATCTACTACAAAAAGTGGCTGATTATTGCCGTTAATTGAAGCATTCCCACGAATTCTGATCCTGGGAGAAGAACCAAAGGTGCCGGACACATTGTCCACTGTAACTCCAGCCGATTGTCCCTCTAGCATTCTACTGACATCTACCGCTCCTTCAATTTGGATGTCATCCATTCCTAAACTCTCGGAGGCACCGGTAAAGAGTTTGCGATCCAGCTCTTGAAAACCTGTGACTACTACCTCGCTCAGCTCAGTAGTAGCTTCTTTCAGGACAATGTTTATGTTGCTGAATTCCCGGATGGTCAAAGTTTGCGTTACCATCCCGATCGAGGTGAATTGAAGGACATCCCCTAGTTTCGCATTGAGCGTAAACTCTCCGCTAATACCTGTGATAGCTCCATTGTTTGAGTCGTTAATCCGTACTGTAACACCCGGAAGGCCTTCTCCCTTCTCATCAGTTACCTGGCCTGACACAGGTTTCTGCGCTCTTGTAACTAATAAGAGAACCAGAAGAATAATGAAAATCCAGAATCTAACCACCTCAGCAATCCATACGAAATCTATTCGTTCTCTATGTACTAGTCACGCTCGAAAACGTACAATAAGTCCAATTCGATCACTTCCTCTAGGGAAGTTGCAATTGAATCTCTTTGGGCATCTGTAAGAGTATCTAAGAAATCTAAGTAAGTCTGTGATACAGTATCGAAGTAGATGTCAGGTATAAAAGCCGCGGTGATTCCGTTTCTTTCAGACAACCACAAATCATCGTCTTCATTTTTTTCAACGTTAAAATCCTGGTCGTTTCCATCTTCTGACTCAAGCTCGAGATCATCGTCATCTAAAGTCCAAGTGCCTTCATCGTCGAGATCAGGGCCTGCAATATTAATCTCTCTTTCATAGGTGCCATCAGAATTTAGTACTAGCTCGTATGACTGGATCTGAACTCCTCCGAATGTAATTTGCTCAATAGCCAGAACAAGCCCTTCATTGCTCTCAAACCCCACTGGAAAATCTTGCAAAGCATAACTATCAAGCTCCCACGTACCAACCTCATGTGCAGCTGCTGGTTCATCACCATCGTCCCCACAAGAAACAATGAATAGTAAAGCACAAAATGCAACTGTGCTAAAAAGTAAATTTTTCTTCATTTTCTTATTTTGAATTTCTTTTAAACATAAGCAACATTACTTGAACAAACCCTTACTACATTCAAAAACTATTAGTAAAAATTCTAAGAAAAGCACGTTTAGTAAAAGAAAATCATCTCGAGCACTAGGGTTTTCATTTTTTTATTAAAATTGGTTACGGCCTTAGATTTCAGACCTTCATGAACTTCTTAAAAGCTAGCTTCATCCAACCAATTAAATTTTCCAACCTCCTCAACTCCCATTAGCTAAGACATCAAAGGAACCAAAATGCCGATTCCAAACATTAACTCAGAAAGACCAAGTATCTTTTCCTAATAAATCAACTTCCATGCAACGAATTGTATCCGTCGTACTTATTCTCTTGGCATTTGTAGTAATACAGTGTACAAGCGTCCCGATTACAGGAAGATCTCAGCTGAGCCTGGTAAATAATGCACAGATCTTTCCTATGAGCTATGATCAATACGAGCAGGTAAAAAGAGAAAGCAGGATTGTTCAGGGAACAGACGAGTCACGAATGGTAAAAAGAGTTGGTAAACGGATTCAGGTTGCAGTTGAAAACTATTTTAAGCAAGAAGGTCAATCTAGCTACTTAAATGATTACGCCTGGGAATTCAACTTGATCCAGAATGATGAGCAAGTCAATGCGTGGTGTATGCCTGGCGGAAAAGTAGCTTTCTACACTGGAATTCTGCCAATTTGTAAAGATGAAGCTGGAGTGGCTGTGGTGATGGGACACGAAATTGCTCACGCTATCGCCAACCACGGAAGTGAGCGCATGAGTCAGCAATATGCGGCACAAACAGGACTTTCGCTCGCAAGTGTGCTGCTCACTGGAGGCGCTGGCCCTACCCTTTCTTCAGAGCTATTGTTGCAGGCGGCAGGAGCTGGAACCTCACTGGGCATTCTGGCATTTTCTAGAAAACATGAGTCTGAAGCGGACAAATTGGGCCTGTACTTTATGGCAATGGCTGGCTATGACCCACAAGTCGCACCCTCTTTTTGGGAACGCATGTCTGCGAAAAGTGGTGGCGAGGCTCCTCCTGAGTTTATGTCTACGCATCCTTCACACGACACTAGAATAGCAGACCTTAATAAAAACATGCCTAAGGCACTTTCCTACTATCGCACTGCGACCAAATAGTTAAAATTTAAGAACCCAGGGGGATAACGGATACTGAGTGAGCCCACTAGCAACTGAAGCTGCTTCCTCCCGACTGCTGTAAGCTCCAACCGACACACCGAAAAAAGGTAGGTCATTGAAATTGTGTGCGACAATCTGCACCTCGGTTCCCTCCATCAGCAGCTTTTGTGCATAATCCATGGCCAAGTCATCGTCGATACTGCTGGAAACAATCACAAAATACTGTCCTATTGGCGAAGTAATACTTTCCACCACTCCTTCTGATAAGCGCTGGTTTCTGGCAGCAATCTCATCTAGTTTCGTTTGAACAAGGACCAATTGTTCCTTGGGGTACTGCTCTTTTGGGAACAGGGTTCCAGCCTCCTGATAACCAATACGGGCAGACTCCCAGTTTTCCTGATTGAATGCACTATCTGCTTCTACAATAAGCTTATCATACTTTAGCTTTTTTTCAGCCGCCTTTGCAATGCGTTCTTTCTCAGCCTCTTCTTTGGCAATTTGCTCCAGTCGTGCCTGCTCTTCAGCTTCCTTTTTTGGTTTGTAGGAAAACCAATACCAAGCTCCAATTCCCACTGCAATGAGTAGCACGGTAATCGTGACAATTCCGGCGATCCTGCCTTTTGAGTTTTTTGCCATAGCTCTCTTGATTTTAAACTAAAGTAGGGCTTACTATTTGTATTTCCCCAACTACTAGCAATTGACTTAGGAAAAAGACCATTTTAATAAAGAATAGAGGATCAATTGTATCTCTCAGTTACAAAAAAAGGGAACCGCAGCGATTCCCTTTCTTCCTGATTCTTGAAATAAGACTATTTGACTTTATCAACAATCGCTTTAAATGCTTTTGGCTCATTCATAGCCAAATCTGCGAGTGCTTTTCTGTTAATCTCAATCCCTGCAGCTGAAAGTTTTCCCATAAACTGAGAATATGATAATCCATGCTCTCTTACTCCAGCATTAATCCGCTGAATCCACAATGCACGGAATTCTCTTTTCTTTGCTTTTCTATCACGATACGCATAAGTCCATCCTTTCTCGATGGCGTTCTTCGATACCGTCCATACGTTTTTACGCCTGCCAAAGTAACCTTTGGCATTTTTCATCATCTTTTTGCGCCTCGCACGAGAGGCTACATGGTTTACTGATCTCATTGAATTTAGATTTTGATAATTGGCGACTGTCTATGACAGTACTTAATACCAATAATCGGGTTTAACATACCTGAAGCAGCTAGCTTGTTCTTACTGTAGCCTTAGTAAGGACTTGATGTTTCGTTCATCAGCCTTATCAACCACTGTGAAGTGGCGAAGATTTCTCTTTTGCTTCGTTTCCTTTTTGGTCAAAATGTGGTTCTTAAACGCATGCTTGCGTTTGATTTTTCCAGTCCCTGTAAGTTTAAAGCGCTTCTTTGCACTGGAGTTGGTTTTTAATTTGGGCATTTTCTTTCGCGACTATTTTATCTATTCCTACTTTACTTTTTTATTGCTTTAGGCGCAATAAAAAGATTCATTCTCTTTCCTTCCATCTTCGGTAATTGCTCCACTTTGCCAAAATCTTCTAAAGCCTGGGCAAATTTCAAAAGCAATATTTCTCCTCGATCCTTAAATACAATGGTCCTTCCATAAAAATGAACATAAGCTTTAACCTTAGCTCCTTCTTGAAGAAACTTCTTTGCATGATTAAGCTTGAAGTTAAAGTCATGATCATCAGTATTCGGTCCGAAACGGATCTCTTTTACTACCGTTTTTTGGGCTTTCGCCTTAATTTCCTTTTGCTTCTTTTTCTGCTCGTACTTAAACTTTGAGTAATCAATAACCTTGCAAACTGGAGGGTCTGCCTTAGGGGAAATTTCCACTAAATCAAGATTTTGATCCTGAGCAATTTTCAAAGCCTGGCTTATTGGGTAAACGTCTACAGGAACATTGTCACCTACGACCCTCACCTCACGCGCTGTAATTTTATCATTTACTTTATATGGCTCTTCTTGTCTTACCCTGGAAGGACCTCTCTTTCTTAGTTTAGCGATTGTTCAATTTCATTTAAGTGGAACATTTAAAAACAAAGCGCAAATATCGGGATAATTTGGCGCTAATCAAATTTAGCCCATTTCTTCACTGACTTTATCTGCGAAAAACGAGATGAACTGACTCGTCTCCATCGATCCAAGATCGCCACTTCCATGCTGCCGCACAGAAACCTGTCCGCTTTCTGCCTCCTTTTCGCCCACGATTAGCATAAAAGGGATTTTCTTTACTTCAGCATCCCTGATTTTCTTCCCAATTTTTTCATCACGTTCATCCATAGAACCGCGGATGTCGTTTTCCTGTAGAGTAATAAAAAGCTGCTTTGCATAATCATGGTACTTTTCAGAAATGGGAAGGATCGCAATCTGCTCTGGTGCCAACCATAATGGAAATTCTCCGGCACAGTTCTCAATCAAAATAGCCGTAAATCGCTCCAATGATCCAAAAGGTGCCCGATGTATCATTACCGGACGATGCTTTTTGCTGTCGCTTCCGATGTACTCTAACTCAAAGCGCTCCGGAAGACTGTAATCCACCTGAATGGTTCCTAGCTGCCACTTTCTGCCAATCGCATCTTTTACCATGAAATCCAATTTAGGACCATAAAAAGCCGCTTCGCCCAATTCGATAACGGTTTCCAAACCCTTTTCATCGGCTACTTCCTGTATTTCTCTTTCTGCCCGTTCCCAATCAGCATCATTACCAATGTACTTTTCAGGATTATCAGGATCTCGCAATGATACCTGTGCGGTAAATGAAGAAAAGCCCAATGCCCTAAAGACATGCATCACTAAATCAATCACTTTGGCAAATTCTGCTTTTACTTGGTCCTGCCTGCAGAAAATATGCGCGTCATCTTGTGTAAAACCACGAACTCTAGTAAGCCCATGCAGTTCTCCGCTCTGCTCGTATCGGTATACGGTTCCAAACTCTGCATAGCGAATCGGCAACTCTTTGTAGGATCTGGGCTTTGCTTTATAAATCTCGCAATGATGGGGACAATTCATTGGTTTGAGCAAGAACTCCTCATCTTCGGCAGGTGTCTTGATAGGCTGGAAAGAGTCTTCACCATACTTTGCATAATGCCCGGAGGTAACGTAAAGCTCCTTTCCGCCAATATGAGGTGAAACAACCTGCTCGTAACCTGCTTTCAGCTGCTCCTTTTTCAGAAAATTTTCAAGTCGCTCTTTTAAAACAGCTCCCTTTGGTAACCATAAAGGAAGGCCTTTTCCTACTTTTTCCGAAAACGTGAAAAGTTCAAGCTCCTTCCCTATTTTCCTATGGTCACGTTGCTTTGCTTGTTCTAGAAGCTCCAAATACTCCTTCAGTTCTTTCTGCTTAGGAAAGGTGATGCCGTACAGCCGAGTTAACTGTTTTCTGTTCTCATCCCCTCTCCAATAGGCACCAGCTACATTCAGAACTTTTACGGCTTTTATAAATCCAGTATGCGGGATATGCGGTCCCCTGCAAAGATCAGTGAAGCCACCTTGTGTATAGAAAGTAATGTTTCCGTCCTCTAGGTCTTGGAGAAGCTCCAGCTTGTATTCGTCGCCCTTCTTTTTATAGTATTCGAGCGCATCATCCTTTATTATCTCCTTTCTTAAATAATCGTTCTTTTCTTTGGCAAGGGCTAGCATTTTCTCTTCAAGTAACTGAAGATTTTCAGAATCAAACTCCTGGTCTCCGAAATCTACATCGTAGTAGAATCCATTTTCAATTGCTGGACCGATCCCCAATTTTACTCCAGGATATAATGCTTCTAGTGCCTCCGCCAGTAAATGCGCTGACGAATGCCAAAATGTACTTTTCCCATCTTGGTCGTTCCAAGTGAGTAGCTGAAGCTTGGAATCTTCGATTATAGGACGAGAGGCATCTCTAACCTCTTCTCCTACTCGTGCAGCTAGAACATTTCTGGCCAGACCCTCACTTATGCTTTGTGCCACCTCCAGAGCTGTCACTCCTTTTTCGTACTTTCTTTGCGAACCATCCGGCAAGGTGATGGTAACCAAATCACTCATTCGTTTTCAATCTTTTTTGATTCTAGCTGCAATAAAAGAGTCTTTTGCTCCTCAAATTTTTTGCGCTGCAAATATGCCATTTTCCGCCGTAGATCAGTAACCCTTGTCATAATTATAGAATCAGACGGGTCTAGGATCAGCGCGGCTTGATACCATTTCAGAGAACTGGAAAGCATTCCCTTATCCTCAAATATTTTGGCTTTCAAAGAAACAGCTTGAAAGTTTCCTGAATCAATTTCTAGAACCAGATTCAGTGATACCAAAGCTGAATCTAACAGATCATCCAGGTAGTATAGGTGAGCAAGTTTATAACGATCCTCTGTCTGGTTAGATCCTGCAATTTTTTCTCGCGCTCTCCCGTACATTCCATAGTATTCATAGATGGTACCAATCTTTAGAGCAAGCTGATTGACTTGAGCTTGAGGTTCTTCATTCTTTGCTTCAAAGTAGCTTTCCAATACATTTACTCCTCTTTCTTCATATCCCAGGTTCAGCAGTAATTGACCATACATCAACATTGAGCCTCGTGCAGGATCGGCTTTGAAAGTCTTATTTAAATGGTAAATAGCTCTGATACTATCTCCTAATTTTAGAAATTGTAGACCTGCAAACTCATGATTTTCGTGGCTGTTCTCTTCTTTTAGCATAAGATTTAACTCAGATCGTGCTAAAGAACCACTATCAAGTGCCAGTAAACTCAAAATCAGCATTTTACGGTGTTTCATTGGCAAAACCCAACGTTCTTGTTGCGCATTTACCATCTTGACTAGCTCTGAATGTCTAGAATGCTGATTAAAGAAGCTGATAAATTGAAGCAATAAAGTCTGGTCCAGACTTTTTTGGTTTTTTTGCTGCTCTAGTAAATTTTGGCAACTTAGTGGCCATTCTGCTAGTGTGCAGTAATAAAGGCAACTTTGGACTGCTACTTCATCGTCAGGATTTTGCTCGGCAAGTTCTAGCAGTCCATCTAACGAAATTTGAACAATTTCGCCCTGGTCTATGGGAACGTAAATCTTTGACTTTTCTGGTTTTGCACAACCAATAGACACTAGTAATAGCGCGCGACATATCTTAGAATTCACGCACCCAAAGATAAAAACACTACTTTGCTTTACTGGAATTAAGGTTGCTTTTTCAAGTCCTGTACTTCTTGTCGTAAGTCGCCAATCATACTTACCAAGTGCTCCATTTTAAGCTCCTTAGAGGCAACTTGATCAGGAAACTCTACAGAGATATAGGCTTTTGCCTCCCATAGTTCTACTACATCACTAGGGTCTAGTTCATATGCAGAATAGGCTTGATTGTCAGAAACCAAAAATAGTTTTCCTTTCTCAGCGATGTAATTGAAAACGCGTTTGTAAACTACACCTTCAGAGCGAGTTACCAAAACATAAGTACTTCCATTCCTGATCTGCGTCAATTTCTCTACATACTTTCCTATAATGATACTGCCAGAAACAATTGGAAGCATGGAATCCCCTGAAATCTCAAAGGCACGATATGTTCCACCTTTCGGTAAAACAGGAAGATGAAAACGCGGCAGATCTGTGAGATACTCAGGGTCGGAATATCCGCTGGTATAACCTGCTGCTGCTTTGGTAGGAACTAACTCAATGTACTCTTCATCAGCATTATCAACAGTAACAGCCAAAACCTTCACAGTGGACTTGGGAACTCGCCTATCATCTGTGAGATCCTCATTAATAAGCTCATCTACGGTTACCTTGAAGAGCTCTGCCATTCTGGAAAGGGTGGTCAATCTGGGATCTGCTCTGCCCTCTTCGTAGGCGCCCACTGAAGGACGATTGATCTCTAGCGCAGCAGCAAAGGTTTCTTGTGTAAAACCTAGTTTTTTGCGGAGAAACTTTATGTTTTTTGGTATGTAGGCCATTACTGAAAGATCAAAAAGTTTGGACTTCTGAATGCGGACTTACCTATTGTGGGTAAATGGAGATGCTGGTGATCATGAGACTGGTCATTTGCCTGTAAATGGTCCTTTATTTTACCTGTTACTGATTTCAATGTCTCCGAAGGATCTACTAACACATACCCATATATTCTTCTTCCCCCTTTTATAGTTGCTGAGAACTTAACTTGAAATCTTCCTGAAGCAAGCTTTTTTGAGGAGATTTTAAGCTTGTACTGGTCGTCAAGTATCAGGTTATTAGCTATCTCCATTTCTTTATTTTGATTTTAAAATTAGTAAATAAAATTAAAATACTAAAAATATTAGGCTTTAGGGTGGGAAGGCTCCGTTGAGTTGGTTCCTATGAACTAATCAATACATTGCGTTGATCTACTACTGCATTTTATGAAGCCAGAATAAAGTTCTATGAAGCCAGAATAAAGTTCTTTCCTTCAACGTAATGATGCTGAAGTAAGTAAGACCGAATTTTACTCCTTGCTCCACGACTAGATACATAAGAGACGATAAATACATTCTCAAGATCACCAATCTTCGTGTATGGAATGTTCTTGCCACTCTCCTTGAGATCGATATAGCCTTTGATTGACACGCCGTGCACTTGTAAATACTGACTCCTTTTTCTGGACAGACGACTCCCTCCCCATACAATGATATCAGGATGGTATTCATTGTTTTCTTTTAGCCACTTTGCCAAATACTGGGCTTTCAACTTAAAGAAGGCATCTGATGAATACCTGGAGTCCATCCTCGTTAATCTTGTTGGCGAATCAACCCATTTTATGACTGGATCTTTGACTTTTCCCATTTGGATACCTGCACTTTGCAGTCTCAAAAAATGGTCATAATCCTCAGGAAAGTCACCTTCTCTGTACATGCCGTGATCCTTAAAAACCGATCTCCTGTACATGAGAGAGGGATTGGCCAAAGGAAACTCGACAAACTGATTGTATCTTATCTGATCGGAGGTGTGAATTGAATTTAGCCATGCTACGTACATCCGAAAGCCAACATTTTGAGCTGAGCCTTGGTACTGAATCTGACCAGAAACTACAGAGATGGATGGATTGTCGTACAGGAATCCGACCTGATTTTGGATCCGGTCAGGGTATGAAATATCATCTGCATCCATTCTCATGATAAATTCCCCAGAAGCTGCATTAATGCCTCTATTGATTGCATAAACTACTCCTCTTCGTGGCTCTTTAATCACTCTAATACGGTGATCCTTGATAGTCCTCAAGTACTCATTATCTCTTTCTGGCTCGTTATTTACCAGGATGAGCTCGAAATCTGAGAATGATTGATTCAGGATGCTCTCAACTGCTTCAGAGAGCTTTGGAGCATTACGAAACGGAAGAATTACAGATACTGTAGGCGCATCATTCATTTCCTTCCGACTCGGAAGCAGGATCAACGAGCGGATCCGAAGAAACCGATAGAGAATCTATCAGTGAATCATCGGTTGGCTTTTCCTTCCTTTTGAAAAGGTTTTTTACTTTTTGAAAAAAAGGTGTTTTCGCTTGCACTGAGTCAGCAACAGCAGTATCCGCAGCTACTTTTGGTGCTTTAGGCCTATTATCAATAAACCGATAAGAAAAGTACTTATTGTAGTACAGCTGTTCGACATTAAACTTGTCTGAAGGATTGTAACCATACAAAAAAGTAGGTTGCTCGCTCTCCTCTGCTGCCGGCTGTACACGCAAAGTATCAGATGCTGCCAATGACAAAGAATCCTTAGTAACTGAGTCCATTTCTGCAACTTGATTCTCCAAAGGTGACTTGCGATCTGGACCAAAAATATTTTCCATGGGCGCGGTGCGCATCCTGTATTTTTTAAGCGGCATAAATACAGGGCGTACTATACCATACTTAGTTCTTTCTGGTGTGCGCCAGGGAACATAGTTGGCTTCCACAAACGCATAGTATTCACCGAGTGGCGGATTTCCGGGACTGGTGATGGCTGAGTCAACATTTAGCTGAGATGAGTCTGAGTTTGAAGAGAGAAATTGTGTTCTCGTACTCTCATCTAGCTGCCACACATAGCTGAAGTAAGCATTTCTGGTGGAGTCATCAAGAATATATGTACTCTGGAAGGCGGGGCAGATTACCTTATCTTGACAAGCCAGCAGGCCTAATGTACATAACACAAGAAAAATGCCCTTCATAACGACCTGGTGACCCTAGGGTGAATTAGGATCAAAAATAGACCTATTTTACAATATACCTATCGGGGAACGTTCAGATTGAACTTTTAGTAGATCACCTGGCTGAAAGATTTTGATAAACCTGCTGATACATCAACTCTACCCACTGACCATACATGGCGCCTGAGGGATGAAGTCCATCGGCAGCAATAAGCGTAGGATCATCAACAGCTTTTCTGGAAAGCGGGGAAATATTGACGAAAGTAACATCTCTAAGTATGGAAATCTTCTGAGCAATCGCATTATAGCTGTCCAGCTCTCTGGAAATTTTGATAGGATCAAGGCCCTCTTTTCTTACAAAATCGGTGACCCCATAATCAGGAATGGATACCACGAAAACATGGTGATTGTTCCCATTGGCGAACTTGATTGCCTCATCTAGAAGTACTTTGAATTCTTTCTCAAACTGGTCTTCATCAAGTCCACGGTACTGATTGTTAACCCCGATCAGCAAACTGACCAAATCAAAAGATTTATCAATATCCGCCTTTATAATACCCGATAAAAGCTCATCTGTAGTCCAGCCCGTTTCCGCGACAATCTGCACATTCAATGCAATCGAGTCTTGCTGAAGTCTATTAGCTAACTGCATTGGCCAAGACTCTTCCTCTGCCACTGCTTCGCCCACTGTATAGGAATCACCTAACGCCAGAAAGGAATATTGTTTGTGAGTATCCAATTTTTGTGTGGTTGGGTTACAAGCGAACACTACTAAGACAAGTGTAAATGGCCAAAATCGCATGGTTTGAAATTTTTTCAAAGATAGTCCTTACAAAATCTTATCTAAGGCTATGGTTACTAAGTACGGCGGTCTTAGCAAATCAAATTTTAGTTAAGCGGTTTTATATCAAAGCGTATCTGTGTTTTGGGTTCGAAATCAATCTTCGTACAAACACACGTCAAAATCCCTAATTTACTTTCAACTAAAAGCTCGACAAATGATCCAAAGTACTTCACCTTTTGTATAGATCCCGTAAAGACTCCTTGAGAATTAATGAGCACATGGTGAGGTCTCAAAAAGAGCAAATCATCAATTCTGTGAAATCTTAAATTCTTGGACTGCTCAAAATCTGTTGGCGCCTTGATTAGTGAGAAAGTCCCTAGCAATTCTGCTGCATAAGTGCTATTGGGCTGACTGTAGACTTCTTTCGTCTTACCAGACTGGTGTATCCGACCATTTTTCAGAATGATGACTTTCTCCGCCCAGGAAATAATGTCAGCAGGTTCATGTGCAACAAGCATAAATGAAGTGCCAAGCGAATGCTGAGCATGGTCAATTGCCTGTTTTAAGGCCTGCTTATGGATTGCGTCCAGGTTTGAAAAAGGTTCATCCAAAAGCATCAATTTAGGACCGCTTAGCAACTCTTTGGCAAACGCAACACGTTGCCTTTCGCCGCCCGAAAGCTCTCTTGTGTCACGCGCCAGGAGATACTCAATGTCGCAGGCCTGAAATACCAGTTCGGGATCTTCAACCCGAATCTTCTCCTTGCGAAGGAGGTAGTTCTCCACAGTAATAAACTTTGGCAGTTCAAATCGCTGCGAGAGGTACTTTATATCAGGATGGACTGGAACTAGTCTCCGATCAGGTCCCTTGACTTCATCATTTTCAAAAAGGATTCTTCCTTTGTCCACCACTTGCAAGCCTGCAAGACTTCTAAGTAGCGTAGACTTGCCAGAACCTGTTTCACCGATGATTGCAAGTCGTTCACCAACCGATTGAGAGAAGGATACCGATAGAATTTCCCTTCCATCGTTGGGGTTCCGTACCGAAATGTCTTGAGCCTCTAAAAAGCGGTTCATCGAATACAAGATAGGTTAAGCTTAAGCCGATTCTTGTAGATTTTCACAAAAATCAAATAGCTGCTACAGATCAAGTTCTTTAAATATACTAGAGTGGATTTCAGAGCTATTCACTCACATATAAAACTTGGACTTGCTCGTGACCTGTCTGATCCTTGATTTCACTCATCTTTGTTTCGGCTTCAGAGGAGGTGGAATAAAATAAGTATGTAAAAAGAAAGTTGGATCCCTTGCTCTCGATAAAGTACAGATGAGCATTAATAGCATTTTCTGCCAATTCATTTCGAGATCTTATAGCACTGGATTGCAAGAAATACTCTCCCAGGATCAAATAGTAACTGGCTTTCAATTGATGTGTCGAACCGTTCTCATCCAGCACATTAATGAAAAGCTGAGAAATAGGCTTTGACGCTTGTTCCGTATTTTCACCACTCTTTGTCTTCTTTCTT
>JBCCLV010000038.1:0-32624 GCA_039026695.1 Bacteroidota bacterium | reverse complement strand
TGTTTTACGCTTGCATGGGAGACTAGCTGTTCAAACAAGCTAGTATACGCTCGCAGATCGCTAAATTTTATTTCACGTTGAAAAGCTTTAATTTGAAATAAATAATTTAGTTATGAAAGATATTTATTCAATGGAGGGGGTTGTAAAAACCTACCTCGAAGGAAATGTGATAAAGGTTATCTGGGATGTCTTACATAATAAAGAGGCGCTCTATGAGAGTTGCAATGCTCAATTAGAAATCATTCAAAGTCAACCAATTGCTGTAATTATCATCGATATCAGCAAAGCAAAAGGTACGCCGCCAATGGAAGTACAGAAGTGGTTTGGAGAAGTATTATTTCCGGGCTACAAAAAGTCCTCTCATTTTAAGGGTCTAATTAATATTCTACCTTCCAGCGCCATTACAAAAATGGGGGCTAATCACTGGAAAAAGACGGCAGAGTCGGAGGAATTTGGTTTTCTCGTTTTCGAAACTGATTCTATGAAAAATGCCGAAATACTGGCCAGCGAGATTACCAAATCACAAGATTAGTAGATCAGTTTCTAATATGTATCACCCTTCCACCTCGGGGACATCCAGAGGGTTTGTGAGATCAAATCGAAGCAAAATACATAATACTGGTTCCTTTTTTTATTCTCTGACCCGATATGTTATAAATCACAATAAGTAAATCCAGAATTTTTGGATCTATTCACAAGGGTCTAACAGTAAAATTAGAATTTACTCTACTTTAGATTACTTATTCTTTTATAGAAAATTAACTCAATGGTTTAATCTTCTGCAGCCTAAAATTGATGATGAAGGCAGACTGGCACTTTTTGAACCTCGATCTACCATCATTCAATCAACACCTAGGCAAGCAAATTCTTGATGAAATCCAATAACAGTAACTCCTTCGCCCTACTCACCTTAGCAATCATTTTAATGAGTACCTCTGGGGCCATGGGTCGTATGATTTCTTTATCCCCAGCGGTGGCAATCTGGATCAGGTGTCTTCTAGCTGTACCTATTTTATTGGTTGTGGTGCTGGTTCGTAGAAAGAAACTAATAATCAAGGACCGAAAAGTACTAAAGTGGATAACACTATCTGGGATCTTACTGGGACTGCATTGGGTTACTTATTTTCGTTCGCTGCATCTTTCCACAGTTTCTATTGGCATGCTGGCACTCTTCACCTATCCAGTCTTCACTGCCATTTTGGAGCCTTTCATCCTTAAAACCAAGTTTGACGTTCGAAGTATCCTTTTAGCCGTTCTGGCCTTTGCCGGAATAGCCATTATGGTTCCAAGCTTTTCATTGGAAGATAAATATACGCTGGGCATTGTAATCGGTCTGATCTCTGCGGTAGTTTATGCAGTCCGTAATATCCTGGTGAAAAAAATATCCTATGGTCAGTCTGGGGTAACCCTGATGCTTTATCAATTGGTGGTGGTGCTGTTGCTGTTTTGGCCCTTACTACTATCCGATCCAACATTTTCTTTTGGGAAAGTTATTGCAAACTGGGAAGCACTGCTTTTCCTATCAGTTTTCACTACGGCTGTCGCACACACGCTTTTAGTCATTTGCATCAAACAGTTCAACGTTACCACCTTGAGTACACTCACCACCACAGGGCCCATCTTTGGCTCCATCTTTGGATACTTCCTTCTCGATGAAGTTCCTTCGTGCAGAACCATGATCGGGGGTGCAGTGATTTTGCTCGTGGTGGTATTAGAGAGCATTCGACATTTTAGTAGAAAAGTTGATGCAAACTAGCTAGTTGAATTTTTTTAACATATGAGAATACTGGCAAGTAGCTACACAGAAAATGTTACCACCGGACTTTCCGGTTCGGGAAAAGGCATAAGTCTATTTGAGCTGGATGAATCTAATGGGGTTCTGCATGAGATTTCCAGCTATCCAAGCATTAATCCGGGCTTTCTAGCCCTTAATAGGGAAAAAGAACTGGTTTACACATTTGAAGAAAGAGAATCGCATCTAAACCCCAGGTTATTAACATTCCGTATCGATGGCGATAGGATTGTACCAGTACATGAAGTTCCAATACCTGGAGGACTTCCTTGCCACCTTTCTTTTATACGAGAAAAAGGGCTATTGGCAGTAGCCTGCTATCAAACTGGGAATCTTCATATCTACAATGTTGATGAAAATGGTCTTCCTTTCACACTAGCTCAAACCGTGCAACATGAAGGTAAGAGTATAAATATCTCCCGTCAGGAAGGGCCTCATGCACACATGGTGTCCTATTTTGAAAATGAGATCTATGTGCCAGACCTGGGATTGGATAAGGTAATTGTTTACTCAATAAAAAATGGAGGGCTTCAGCATAACTACCATATCGACTTGCCTCCTGGTGGTGGCCCGAGGCATATCGCTTTTCACCAAAGTGGAAGGTATGCGTTTGTTACTAACGAAATGTCAGGGAATATCAGCATCCTTAGGAAAGGAGGTAGTGAGTTCGTTTTCCTGAAGAATTTCTACTTGTTGAGTAACCAAGCTAAAAATGACGCGTCGCTTTCTACAATTCACCTTTCAGGAGACCAGCTGCTCGTAGGAATAAGGAGTCTTCATTGTATAGCTAGTTTGACATTTGTTGAATCCACCGCATCATTACAACAAAAAGAAAACGTTGAAACATTCGGCTTGACCCCCAGAGACTTTGTGATTACGCCAGACCAAAAGTGGTTGCTGGTTGGAAATCAGGATTCGCATTCTATCGTGGTTTTTTCGCTTGAAAAAGGTTCTTTGATTTTTAAATCAAAGCTGGAGGGATTTCATTCACCCTGCTGCTTAAAAGTGTGGTAGACCAAAGCGCATTCCAGGATCATCCTGGTCTTATGCTCTATCTCAAATTCGATTATCTTAGAAGCATGTCAGGGCGCGATTTATTGCATAAACATTTCTTGAAATATGAGAATTTAACCCTAAACGAGCTTAAGAAAATCGATGAGTGGTATCAAGATAAAAGCGTAAAAAAAGGGGAGTTCCTACTGCGAGCGGGTGAGATCTGTCGATTCGAAGGGTTTGTCTTAAGTGGATGTTTCAAGGTATTTACAATCAACGATAAAGGAGAAGAAAAGATCCTCTACTTTGCGATCAGTGACTGGTGGCTGATGGACACCGACAGTTTTACCAATCAGATCCCTTCAGAATTAACCATGCAGGCGATTCAAGACAGTACCCTACTCACCATCACAACTGCCAAGAAAGAGGAACTTTACAAAGAAGTGCCCAAGATGGAACGTGTCTTTCGACTCATGTCCCAAAAAGCGGTAGCCGCCTGGCAAAGGCGGTTGATCCGAAATCACACCATGTCGGCAGAAGAACGCTATAGTCACTTTATCGAGTCATACCCTGAAATGGCTGCAAACCTGACCAATAAGCACATTGCCAGCTACCTGGGTATCACGCAAGAGTTTGTGAGTGTCATCAGAAAGAGAAGGCAGGAAAAAGGGAGTTGAGCTATTTCTTAAACAAGTTCAAGAATTTTTTGTCCGGCATACACCAATTTTAACTTTTGAAACTTTTATTCATGACTCCACGATTTACAAAACAAGCTCGTACTACGCTATTGATTGCATTGTTGTTAGTAGCTAACCACTTCATACACGCTCAATCCGCAGCGGACGTTCCCAAGCTTCAATTGCAAGACGACATAACATCCGTTATGGCCACAAGTGTCCTGACTAAAGCTGAAGAGTTGGCTACAGCTGAAAAGATTGTGGTGAATATTGCAATCGTAGACGCAGGCGCAAACCTGAAAGCATTTCTTCGAATGGATGGTTCTTATTTGGGAAGTATTGACGTTGCAATTAAAAAAGCGAAAACGGCTCGCTACTTTAACGGGTCCACCAAAGACCTTGGAACCTACACCCAACCGGGAGGTACTTTGTATGGAATCGAGCGCTCCAATGATGGATTGATTTCATTTCCCGGAGGGGCATTAATCACCAATAAAGATGGGGTAATTATTGGTGCGATCGGAATCAGTGGAGGCACCATCGAGCAAGACCATATGATTGCAACTGAAGCAGCAAAATCCATACTTTAGCCAAATGAAAAACAGCATTTTCCTACTTCTAATCACCGTTACCTCTCTGTTTGCACAACCCACTTTTGAACTGGCCAAAGTCAACCAGGTGGAGACCTCTAAAAATACCGTAACCTGCACTGTCCACAAGCAAGGTGACGGCTACTTTCTGTATTCTGGTGGCGATAGTAAATGGTTGGATGCTTTTGAAATTGCTGCAGATGGGAGCCTTACGCATATCGAAAGTTATGAAACTACCAAAACAGGAAAGCGCACAGGTCTGAGAGGAATTGTGACCGATGTAGTGCATGGCAAAACGCTGCTTTTCGCAGGTCTGAAAGGGGAAGAAGCCATTGAAGTTTATGAGATCAAAAACAGTGGAAAGCTGAAAAGAGTCCACATCACCAACGACACAGACTCTACCTATCTGCAGCGGGTGATCACCTTGCAGGTCGTTCACATGCAGGAAGGTTCCTACCTTTTTGCCGGTGGCCTAGAAACCAAACCGGGGATGACTTCCTACAAAATATTGCCGGATGGCAGTCTGGAACATGTAATGTCGATCGCAGACTCGGAAGAACTCTACATCGACGGGATCATCGGGATGTCCATTCATACCATTGGCGGAAAGACGTACCTCTTCACCGGTGGGTTTCAGGATAACGGAGTGGGCAGTTGGTTGGTTAATGAAGATGGTACGTTTGAAAACGTTTCGAATATTGGCGATGATTACACGCTCTTTCTTAATGGTACCTATCCGGTCATTTCCTCCACCATCAAAGATTGGAACTTTGTAGTAGTGGGTCATCGACATCACAGTTATTACAATCCTACCCCCTGGGTGAAGGATAGGTTCTCCTATTACTATCATGGAGATGCAGTCAGCGTCTTCTGGGTAGATCCATCTGGCAAATTGGTTCCGCGATCAGCTTTTATCGGAAATGCTGAAACGCTGATCAAAGGACAGACACGTCTACAGAGGCTGCCATGGAATAAGGAATACGATTTAGTCGCTGCTGCCACACGTGACGATCAGAGCATTCAGCTTTGTACGTTAAATGAAAGAGGAAGACTAACAGGGGCAGGTAAATTAGATCTGGGTTTTGAGGTTTACTATGGCCTGACTGGTGCCAAAATTGGAGACGATTTATTTCTTTTTGCAGGCTCGGTAAATGGAAAGGAACTGATCTCCTATCGACTAGACCAAGAAGAAAAATAAAATAGAACTCACCTAAACCTTAGCAAAATGAAAAAACAGCACATTCTACCTTTTACGTTCATCACCTTATTCGCTTTTTCAATCGTTTCCTGCACCAATGGCGGAGGCACAGAGACCACTACCGGAGCAGCTGTAACAGCACCCAAAGATGTGTTAAAGCACGTGGTGGCATTTACGTTCAAAGACAGCTTGACTACAGAACGAAAAGTACAAGCGGTTGCCGACTTTGTTGCGCTGAAGAATCAGGTCCCCGGCATTCTCTCTTTTGAAGGTGGAGAAGACGTAAGTGTAGAAGGATTGACAAAGGGCTTTACGCATTGCTTCATTGTAACTTTCGAAAGTTTGGAAGCAAGAGACGTATACATTCCCCATCCTGCTCACCTTGAGTTGGTGGACAAAAACAAACCTTTGATGAAGGATTTGATCGTATTGGATGTGTGGGCGAAGGAGTAGCCAAAATAGAGTGCTACCGACCCTTAACAAGCGACAAGAGTTCCCATCCCTCAGGAATACACTAAGCCTGTCAGGTTAAAAATTAAAACAATAGTAGGAAAAGTAGGACACAAGTCTCTAAAGATCATCCCTCCAGGAGTGTTGGAGACTTACAGAATCACCGAGGTGATTTACTAATCGAGATGATTATCATCGATTTACTATTTGCCAAGAAGGTAAAAATCTGAAATCAATTAACTACCGATTCTCATCAGGAAATGCGAAAAAAGACATAGTAGATAGAAGGAAGCTTCTTTATATTTGATCAATTACAAACACATTATTTATATAGCCAAAGAGAGCAATGCGATTTCTGTTAATGTCATGCTTCTTTATAGTGTTTTTCTCTTGTACTGAAGAACAAGAGTTAATCTTAGACAAAAAAGGACCATTGATTGGGTCAGTTGTACTGTTTGATCAATTTGGAAGACCAATGCCCACAGCAGAAGGGGTGGAAGTAACGCTACAAGGTATTGAACCTTCTTCACTTATTTTGACCGACTCAGAAGGTCGATTCATATTCGATGATATTCCGGCAGGAACTTACAATCTTCTATTTAATAAACAGGGTTTTAGAGAACATTACACCCAAGGAATTAGATTCGTACCTGGTCCTGATACTTTATTTCTACTTAAAGGGATGAGGGAATTTTCCACTTTAGTAGTAAATGACCTTGAATTAGAAGTTGAAACAAGAAACGGGAATGATTTTTTATTACTGAAAGGAACGATTAAATCAGGGATAGATGCTTTCAGTACTTACAACGTATGGGTATATTTCGATGATGAAGATAAAGTTAGTAACCTTAGTTTTCCCTTCACTCCCCTGAAAATAAGAGGAAAGCATAATGACGCTTTTTCTGAAGAAATATTCTTAAGTTCATTTGGACCAGTAAAGAATCAATTCGAATCTGGAAATACTGTGTACGTGGCATTGTATGGTGATTCGGGGGCTTCTAATTTTAATTCCCTAGAATCCAAAAGCGAACCCATTGGTTTGAGCCAGAAGTCTAATGTCGTATCCTTTATCATGCCCTAGCAATGAAGATACTCAAAGTAATATTTCTATCATATCTGAGCGTTCACACACTTTGCTCATGTGACCAACAAATAACAAACCTCCTTCCCGAGGGAGAATTGATTGGATTTGTAACCTTAGAATATGACCCTGCTGTTTCCAAATCTGGAACAGATGTCACTATAGACGATGGCACTGTCATTCTATCTACCAAAACAGATTCACTTGGTAGATGGTCCTTCTCGAATTTAAAGACTGGAACTTATAACCTGAGCTTCGCGAAAGATGGATACGTCAAGGTAATCGATCAGGGCTATTCTTTCGTAGCGGGTACCGTACCTGCAATTCATCCAGGTGACTTTTTGAGTAAATTTCCAGATTTTAAAATCACAGAAGCCTCGGTAAATTTTGATTGGTCTGAAAGTTTCTTATTTGATACCCAGGTTCCGGAAATAGATACTTCCGTGGAAATAGATACTTCTGATTATGGGAATGACTTTTTAGAATTGAGGCTTTTCGCCGGTCTGGACAGTCTCGTTTCCTTTGAGAATTATTTGTTCACAGCGGGCATATTCTCGGATGGTTTAGCCAATTTACCTGATCCAGCACTTTTAGATTTGACACCTGGAGAGGAATTGTATTTTATTTTTTATCCTTCAGTTTTAAACGAAAGGTTCTATAAAGACCTGGATAGAGGCCTGCGTATTTATACCACACTTAATCCCGAAGGTGCATCCCCTATTGTTTCTTTAGTCATTCCAGAAAAGGATTAAGACATGTGCACACGTTTATCAAGACTCGTTCCTTTTACCCTATCCCTTACTCTCCTTTTATTCAGTTGCAATAAAGTGGAAGAGGTGTCACCAGAAGGTACTATAATTGGTTTTGTGAAAATGACGGGAAGTTTTCCTATCGCCGATCATAGCGAAATTCAAGTATCAATCGCATCTATTTCTCGTGAAGTAACCACAAATGAAGATGGTCGATACGAGTTTAATAATGTCCCTGCAGGCACATATTGGGTGAGTTTTCAAAAGGATGGGTTCCAGCCTTTTCAAAGGCTTGTGTTACTGGCAGGTGGTAAAATACCATACGTAATCCCGGATATTTTTTTAAGAGAAGTCCGAGATTGAACCGCAATTCGTTTTTCTCTTGGGAGCGCTTTAACCCTTTCACAAGATTATCAATTAAACCCGAATTTAATCGAGGTTAATCCATCCTGCCCTAAAAGTAGGGACATGCTTACAAAGATTCATAGAATAGGCTAAAATGTGCTACCATTCATCTATCTGTAACATGCTTAAGGTTTCAGGTACTGCTTGATGGTCTCCACCAAGGCCTTCGTTTTTTCCTTGTTGTAAGCTTCGGGATGGGCCTGTCCAAAACCTCCTTGATCATTGTCAAAGTATTCACCTGAAATACCGTGATACTTCTCTGCAACTGCTAAATCGTGAAGGATATCCGAACCTTTGTCGGCAGAGGACCATACTTGTCCGAAAGCCTCTTTGGCCATTTTAGTATCTAGAAGAGAACCGGGGTTCACCACGATGGATGAAATTTCTTTTATTGTCTCAGCAAGATAAAACGTCCACATGGTCAACGCCAGTTTGCTTTGGGCATAGGCGTTTTGATCTGGTAAGTTAGACGGACCTGTTAAGTTTTCGATTGTAACTGGCGCTTGTGCTGCAGACCCCAGATTGATAATTCGGGGTTCTTTGCTTTTTCGTAGCAGTGGAATAAGCTGATTGGTCAGGAGAACAGGAGCCCAAAAATTAACCGTAAAGCGAATATCAATTCCATTTTTATCTTTCTTTATTGGTGAATTAAAAATACCTGCATTGTTGATTAACACATCTAGCGAACTGAGGCTAGTTTTGATTTGATCGGACATTTCCTTGACAGCATCCAAATCAGAAAAATCTGCCAGTAAACCGCTCACATTTTCGGACCTGGCTTCAGCTTTTATCTCTTCGATAACCTGCTGCAGTTTATGCTTATTTCTGCCATGCAAATAGACCTGGTGGCCTTTCTTGGCTAGGTTTAAAGCGGCTAACTTCCCAATCCCATCCGTGCTTCCAGTAATTAAAATTGTTTTACTCATTGTGTAGTTACTTCTTCTTTTGATTCATGAAAATGCGGCAAGACTTCCTCTGCAAGTTGATGGAAGGTTTCTTCCATGTTCGCTTGGTTAAATCTCAGATTGAGCGCCACATGATTAACTCCCATTTCCTGAGAACACTGCAGGTACTCTACTAAGGGATTAACACCTGTTCTAAATCCCAGATGAATGGGTTGAGGGCGAAAATCCACATCTTCATGCAAATCCAAATACATGGGATGCATGAAGGGTTTATCAAACTCACTGTACTTTGCCACCGAAGTTCGATACTCCTGAATCGTATGCTGCTGCTGGTACAAGTTCCTTGGATAATTCATCCAACCATCTGCATGTTCGGCATTCCATTCCAAGGTCTGTCTGCTGCTGCCTGTCATCATCAATGGAATTTTATGACCCACTGGTTTTGGAAGCATATCCTGAAAGCCATTGAGCGATCCATAGTGGCTATTTTCAAATGTGGGAAACGATTCTTGAACCTTGCGGATGTAGTGAAAAGCCTCCCGAAAAAGTTCACCCCGATTATCAAAATCAATGTTCATTGCCGGATACTCTTGTGGTCGATCTCCAGAGGCCACTCCGAGAATCATTCTACCACCAGATAGCTGATCGATGCTAGCCGCACTTTTAGCAACATTCAACGGATGGTGTAAGGGTAGGGCAATGCTGGAAATACCTAAGGCAATATTTTGAGTTTGTCCGGCTAAGAAACCTAGATACGTAAATGGATCAAATAACTGTCCAGCATCACCAAAAGCAGGGACGTTTAATGGGATATCCCTGATCCAGAGCGCTTTAAAGCCTAGCTCATCAATCAGTTTCACTTTTTCCAGGTGATCCTCCATCGTTGGTACTGGCCCTCGGTCATAGTTCTCCAAGGGAATGACCAAACCCATACTTAGTTGCCCGGATTTAAAGGTCTGATTATAGCCTCGATTGATTTCCTGAAATGATTTCATTCCGAGAATACGTTCAGAGCGTCACCACCACTTTGCCCACAGTTCTTCCGCTTTCCAGCTGTATATGCGCTTCCTTCATTTCCTCGAATGTAAAAATTTGAGAAATATGTGGTTTTAGTGCTCCTCTCTTCAAGAGTTGGGCTAGTTGCTCCATGTCTGCACCACTCGATTCCACCATATGGAATTGGAGACTGACATCTTTTTCTTCAGCCAGCTTTTGGACTTCCTCTGAAAATTCGGGCGTTGGGATGGAAACAACAGTGCCACCCTTTCTGACAAGCTCCACCGACTTTTGCAGCACTTCACCATTAAACATATCAAAAATGAAATCTATTTCTGAGAGCATCTCCTCAAACTTTTCTTTTCGGTAATCCACGTGCTGATTGGCTCCTAACGATAGCACAAAATCCCGATTGCTCCCTGAACTGGTGCTAATCGCATATGCTCCCATCGACTTGGCAATCTGGACTGCAAAATGTCCAACACCTCCCGAACCGGCGTGAATTAACACACGATCACCCGTTTTTACCTTTCCTTTCAGCACCTGAAATGCTGTAAGTGCAGCCAGGGTACTGGCTGCTGCATCTTCAAAAGAAATTCCCTCAGGAATCTTTGCCAGATGACTTGCAGGAGCAGCCACGTATTCTGCATATGCCTTGCCTTCACCTGGAAAATTGACCATTCCGAAGACCCGATCACCAACCTCAAAGTCAGTGACTTTTGCGCCCTTTTCCTTTATAACTCCGGCAATGTCCCAACCTAGAATTGCTGGCCTGTCTTCTCCATAAATCATGTTCATGGTACCTTGGTCAGCACGAACTTTGAAATCTACAGGGTTCACACTCAAAGCCTTCGTTTCCACCAGGATTTCTTTGGCTGAAATACTCGGCTGATCAATTTCCTTTATTTGAAAGTTATCTACATCTCCGGCTTTTTCTAGTATTATCGCTTTCATCTAAAAATGATTGGTTATCAACTATAATTTTTATAGTTGCAAAACTATTGACAGTATTATAACTTCGCAATAACGGTCAAAAAGGATAGTATAGAATAGTTTGTCATGTATAAGGTAAAAGGTAAGGAATACCCCTGCTGCACAAGTGTAACCATGGGCATTATCGGTGGGAAATGGAAGACGGTGATTCTCTTCCATTTGATGACCGAAGGACCTCTTCGGTACAATGAACTATGCAAAAAAATGAGCAATGTGACAGAACGAACCCTCAGCTTGCAGCTACAGCAACTACAGGAAGACAATGTGATCAATCGGAAGGTCTATACCTCTAAACCGCCTTTGAAAGTGGAATATTCACTTACTGATTTCGGCAGAACCCTCGTTCCCGTGCTACAAGCTATTGCTGATTGGGGGGATTTCGTTGTTGGAAACAATACAGAAAAATGAATATCCTGAGATCAGCCCTTTTCTCTCTTGCTCTTCATTCCCTGCTTTCCTAAAACTAAAAGCCCAATGAAACCAATAGTATTTCTCTGCTTACTCTTGAACTTCACATTAGCCCATGCGCAACTGACTTTCAAGAATAAAAGTGGTGGGACTATGACCCATATCGCTCTTGGAAAGCTAAAGCAAACCGTCTCCAACCTAAGCATACAAGGCAAGCAGACCCTTGAATTAATCAATGCGGAAAAAGAATCTGGTTTGCTTAAAAAGTACAAGATCGATGCTGATGGTTTAAAATCAGAAGGTTATCAAATCATTCGAGATGATCAAAGAACCTACGTGATTGGTGGCGATGAAAAAGGGGTTATGTATGGCATACTTGACATCCGAGACCAGCTGCAAATCAATCCTGATTTTAACGCAATCGAAGAAAAGACAGTAAATCCCAGATTCAAATTTCGTGCGATCAAGTTCAATCTACCATGGTCGCCCTATCGACAGGGCGAGTCCCTCCAACTGCACATGGAGACAGTGAAAGACACTGTGTACTGGGAAAGCTTTTTGGACATGATGGTGGACAATCGCTTCAATGTGCTGACGCTGTGGAACCTCCATCCTTTTACTTTCATGATCCAGCCCAAAGCCTTTCCTGAAGCTACTCAATTCACCGGCAAGGAGTTTAAAGACTGGCAGAAATTTTACAGAACCCTGTTTCGCATGTGCAAGGACCGAGGCATTGAAACCTACATCTTGAATTGGAACATCATTACGTCCCCACAAATGACTGAAGCGCATGATGTAGCGAACTATGGGGATGATCTGGAATGGCATTACGGTTTTACGCCTGCGGACACTTCGCAAATCATCAAGGACTACATGCGTAAGTGCATTACACAAGTTATCAATGAATATCCAAACCTGACCGGAGTTGGCGTAAGCCTTGGCGAGCGTATGAAAATGCCGGTAAAGGATGCACTCCAATGGGTGAAAGAAACGTTCGTGGCGGGAATTAAAAATGCGGATAGGCCCGCAAGATTCATCCACCGAGCTCCTTTCAAAGTGGCCCCTGAAATAGCACGAGAATACATTGAATCGTATGATTTTCCTAACCCAGTCATCATGGAATTCAAGTTCAATTGGTCGCACGGGCATTCCACGCCTAATCTTTCCATTACCCACGGTGGAAAGGTTGAGGATGGTTATTGGAAGCCAAAACCCAAAAATTACGAGATGGCTTGGATGATGCGCAATGAGGACTTTCTTATGCTCAACTGGGGCAACCCTGATTTCATACGAGAACATATGAAAGTAAATGGGCAAGACTTTGTTGCGGGCTATTTCATTGGTTCGGAAACGTATATTCCAGCCAAGGAATATCGCATGCGACCAGAAGTGAAATATGAGTGGAAGTACGCTTTTGAGAAGCAATGGCAGTTTTACCAGATGTGGGGAAGGTTACTTTACAATCCCGAAATCGGAGATCAATTCTTCATCGATCAATTCAACTCTAGATATGGAGATCAAGTTGGAAGTAAGCTGTTCGAAGCACTCACAATGGCAAGTGAAATGCCTTTGAAACTTGCCTCTTTCTATCAGGGCACCTGGGATTTTACCTTGTACTGCGAAGGGTTCTTAAACGGGAAGCAACTTTATCGCAATTACAAGGAAGCCACCAAAGCCTTTATCAATGTAAAAGAAATGATCACCCATCCAACGCTGGATAAACACTACCTGAATATCGACTCTTACATCAACAGAAAACTGAATGAGATTGAAATTAGAGATGAAGAAATCACACCCATTGAGCTGGCGGATCAAATGGAATCGAATGGACTTAGCATTCTGACACTGTGCCGGGAAATTGAAGGCAAAGCATCTTCAAATCAAACCAACTTTCAAATTGAACTGATCGACATTCAAACCTGGGCTCATTTAAGTCTCTACTTTGCGGAAAAACTTCGCGGTGGCGTATATCTCGATGAGGCGATCAAGACTGATGACCCGAAGCTACAGCAGCAATCCATCGCTCACCTTAAAGAGGCGCTTTCTCATTGGGACCAAATCATTAAGAAAGCCGAACATAACTACGACGAGGTATCGCTTCTACACATCAAAACCACCAAATTTTCCTGGAGGTATTTCAGGTCTCAAGTTTGGAAGGATATTGAAATGGCGGAAGAAGCGCTTTAGATGGCCTTCCAAGAAACTGTACTTTTTCTAAACGCAAGTATCAATAAAATACCCTTTGTATAAGATGCTTTCTACCCCCTTATTCCTCGAAAGAAAATAATAGCTTAAAGGTAACATTACAACCCACTCTATTATGACCATTTTTAGAAAACCCCTACTTTTTCTCTTCCTCTTTCAACTATTGATTACGTCCACCTCTGCGCAAGGAAATACTGATTATTATCAGGGAATTGGGCGTATAGCCGTAAGCTCCGATGGAAACATGCATGACAATGACGACATGCTGGCAACTATGATGACCCTGATGATCCTGGCCAAGGGTGGATTGCACGATCAAACTGTGCTTTACACTTACGCTGACCATGTTTGGGGAAGCGAAAGCAACGATCTGGAGAGAATGAAAGCAAGCATCAATGGCTCTAATGACTATTGGAATTTCTGGAACACCAAGTTTATGGCAGCTGTAGAAGATCCTGATGCAGCCTATGAGGCCATGCGAGACGAGATCCTCAAGTCCACGGAAGAAGACCCTTTGTTCATTTTGGCAGCCGGGCCTATGCAAGTGATCGGGGAGGGATTGAACCTGGCCTACAGCCAAAATAGTAGTTCGCTAAATCATGTAACGGTAATTTCTCACTCTACCTGGAATGAGAGACATGCCGATAATCCGGCAAGCGGCGAAAGTCACAGTGGATGGACCTGGTCAGAAATGAAAAGCAGTTTCGGTTCCAAAGTCAATCTGGTGGAGATCGATGACCAAAACGGACAGGAACCAAATCCGTATGGCGATCAAAATGATTTTAGCGCCTCGTGGAGTTATTGGGATTGGATGAGAACACACCCTGATCCTTCCGTTCAGTGGGTATACACTCGTGGCAAATCTATCCTGGGACGTGGAGATTACTCGGATGCTGGCATGGCTTACTACTTAATTCACAATGATGAATACGGTAATTATGATAAGTTAAGGGACTGGGTTGGTACTGATTTCATTCCTGTTGGCACAGATGATCCTTCTGCGGTGAAGGGAGTTTCTCTTTCACATTCCTATTTCCATTTACAAAGTATTGGAGACGAAATTCAACTAGCTGCGACCGTCATTCCAGCAACTGCGGATGATCAGTCGGTGACCTGGGAGTCGGGCAATAGTGAAATAGTTACGGTGAGTGCCACAGGTTTGGTGACCGGAATCAAAGCAGGTTCTACTACCATTACCGTAAGAACAAATGATCGCGGATTCATTGCCAAGACCATCATTGATGTAGGGACGGTGGAAGGAAGCGATTTCTGCGTTGGAGAAGACTTCATAGCTTTCGAGGCAGAGGCTACCAATTCAGATCTTGGCAAATGGGTGGTAAGAACGCCGGATTTTTCACAATACGTCGAGGGTAATAGCGGTGTACCGCCAACCAATAACAGCTACTTGGAATACACAGGTGGCACGGAAAATGGCAACTCTCCAGGTCAAGATATACTGGTGTACAAGTTCACTCCCATTTCTGATGGAACCTATCGCCTAACAGGAAGAATGGCGCAAAACCTGCAAGGAGCTGCCTGGGATAAAAGCAATGACGTTTATGTGAAAATGGCCGGTGACTTTCAGCCGGGCACGGGAGCACCTTCACTTTCTCAATTGCAATCGTGGAATAAAGTTTATGGTCGTGGGCACGATGGCGGATCTCCCCTTAGGGCAGATTGGGGCGCTTTTGTGAAAGGTGATATCGGGCACACCAAGTATTCCATGAAGTATGTCTTGAAAGCGGGCGAAGAATATACATTTTCGGTCAGCGGTAGAGCGCAGCGGACTTGCGTAGATTACTACTTATTCGTAAAAGAGCAGGAAGGCGTGACCATTGCGGAAAGAAAAGATCTGGCTACTCATACGCCTCAGAGAATGCGCCCCGGTTGTGCAGCCGGCACTGGATGCTATGTGATTAAAGCCCATGATTTTGACGAGATCAATATTGATGGTTACGACCCTGCCACCAAAGGAGTGATCCCCAACAGTCCTACAGATGGCATAAACAAAGGAGAACCTGTAATAGGATGTTCTGGAGGTAATGGACTTTCGCGTCCGATTGCAGCTGAAGAAACGTACACCGGAATCTCTACAGACGTGACATTCATTGTGAAAGCAGTAACGGAACCGGACGGAGAGTGTACTTATGAAGTCTTTGTAAACGGCACTAAAGTCGGTGAAAAACAAACTTCTCGCATTTTTGGGACTTCTACCGCACCCTACACCTACGAAGATTTGGTAATCAATGAAGCACCCGTTTCCATTACCGCAGGAGATGTAATTCGGGTTACCTCAAATCAGGTCTCAAATGAACTGGTCCCTGAAGGAACTGGATTTGCTACTGCCCGGGGAAGATGGGCCAGCCTTGAAATTTGCGGTGAAGGCATTGTCGCCAGAACAGAAAGTCTCAATATTATTGACTTTTCAGGATATGTTTTGGATACCGATCTTACAGTGCCAGTGATCGTTCGCTACACGGCAAATGAAGCACGAGATATTTATGTGGCGGTCCTTGATCCTTCAGGAAATTTAATTGCAGAAAAAACTCAGTCAGTAGAAGTGGGAAGTGGTAATTCTACCGTGACCATTGACCTTTCCGAAACCTTATCGATTGCCGAAAATTACTCAGTAAATGTGGCGCTTAAACAAAAAGATGGATCTTCTACTATTCTTGAAACTTCGGCGAATTTTGATGTAGTCGATGAAATTCCCTCGGACGAGGATTTAATCAGCTATGTATCTGTCCCGTCTCAATTGACCAACACGCAAACCGAAATTCCAGCCACCATCGCCTACTCCGCATCGGAAGATCGATATATCAATTTTGCCCTTCATTATGCAAATGGCGATTTTATCAGTAACGTGAGGCAGGACATTGGCCAGGGTTCTGGGGAAATGGAAATGACGATCGAGCTGGACAATCCACTGCCTATCGGATCTGGATACAAACTTGATGTGGCCATTCGACCTCCCGGAGGAAATTGGAGCTCAAATATTGACCAAGATGGCGTAGTGGTCGATGTAGTGGATGCTTCAGGAATGATCAATGTGACTGGTGTTTCCATTTCGCCTTCTTCTGCAAATCTTACAAGTGAAGGTGAAACGATGCAGCTTACTCCCACCATCTCTCCAGGTAATGCCACCAATCAAAATGTAAGTTGGTCCAGCAGCGATGATGCGGTTGCAACTGTTAGTGCTACCGGAATGGTGACCGCCGTAGCAAACGGTAATGCAGAAATTACTGCAACCACCGAGGATGGTGACCATAAAGCGACAGTTGATGTCAATGTAAATATTTCAAGTATTGTTTCCGTGACAGGTGTTTCAATTTCATCCAACAGCATTTCATTGACATCACTAGGTGAAACGCATCAATTAAGCGCCACGGTCACTCCGAGCGACGCAACCAATCAAAATTTAATATGGACATCTGATGATGAATCGATTGTCTCCGTTGACAATACTGGAATGATCACCGCCATGGATGAGGGAAATACGATAGTGACTGTAACCACAGTGGACGCAAATAAAGTAGCAAGCGCAACGATCACCGTTTCCCTAGAAGATGAAACTGCACTAGGAAGTCCTGTTGATGAGGAAAATATATGGCTCTATCCAAATCCCGCCCACAACCGAGTTACCATTAAGAGCAAGGTTGATTCCAGAATATTGGTTTTGAATGCCGCCGGGCAAGTTGTGGTATCGGATACGGCTGAAAAAACAGTAACAGATCTTGATATTTCCAGCTTAGAGACTGGACTGTATTTCGTAACGATTGAAAACATGACTGCCTTCCAAACCAATAGATTAGTGATAAGATAAATTTGAATTGCTGGCAAGTTCCTATTTTTCAATATGATGACCTATTCACTTGGGATTATTGCCATCTGAGCCGTTCAAAGTACTAACAAAGTATCGTCACCAAACCTGAGGACACCTTAATGTTCGGCAGTTATTCTTAGACCCCAAGTCAGGAGGAAATACGGATTGGGGAAGAAATGCTAGCTGATGAAGTATTGTCTAGTTTTTGTTCAGGAATTACCTAAGACTATTGCAACCTTCATTGAGTTTTCGCTGTTATGATCCGCAAATAGTAAAACATGAAATTGCCACACAGACTGCTTTCAACCACAATTTTGGTTTCATTTTTGATCCTCGCTGCTTGTTCTGGAAATGAGGAAACACCAGAGATAGTAGAGGAAGAAGTGATCGAAGAAATCGATGACAATGAAGGCGACGAAAGTGACGCAGATGGAGGAGACGAAGGTGCTGGTGGCCTAACTGCCGAAGATTTCGAAAACATTGACCCTAATTTCCCCTCATTTGTCTCAATAGCCGACTCAACCCCCGCTGGAAAAAAGTGGGTTAAGCTAGAAAGCATGTCAGACGAGTTTGATGCTTGGGATGATGATAAATGGTTCAAGTCCGTTTGGAATTACGGAGTACCCGTTTATATGTCCAGATCAGACGATAACTCAGGTGTAGAGGATGGAAAACTGTGGATCAAAGCAACCTTGAACGAAAGCAATCCTGAAAACCGGTGGTTTCAGACAGCCAGAATCCATACAAAAGCAGAGACCAGCTACCCGATGTATACGGAGGCCAGTATCAAAACGGCACACATTTCAGCTTACAATACCTACTGGCTCAATAACGGAGACATTGATGAGCGTGATGAGATTGACATCATTGAAAACAACTCCAAGCCGTCTTGTAATTGCACACAAGCAGCCGAATTCCCGGAGACGATGAAATCACAATATTTTCATGTAGATCCGGCATTGACACCTAAGGAGGTGCGTAACGACGGAGATTTCCACAGAGATGGCCTATCAGATGTGAATCCGATGAAAAATATTCCGTGGAATGAGGACTATCACACCTATGGAGTTTGGTGGATTGATGCCCAGAACGTTCAGTTTTACCTCGATGGAGAACCTGCCGGACGGGTACAAGTGGGTGAAAATCGGGACGGCAACTTTTATCCAAATCGCTTTTTCACCAGAGAGCTAGAAATCATCTTTGATCTGTGGACCAATGAAGCAACTTGGTTAGGCGGACTACCTCCAAAATCAGATCTGGGAGACGATACGATTAACACCATGCGGGTAGATTGGGTGCGCACCTGGAAACTAGAAAACGAGTAGTAAGTCATTTTTTAACGAACCCTGCAAACTCCTTCGGTAAACTGGAGAGCTCTTTTATTTCAAGTTCCTTGAAATAGGTTTCAGCACCTTCTGATTGTAGTTGGAGCTTTCCTTTGTTCATCGTAATCCAATTTTCTCCATCAAAGATTTTAGAATCATAAACAGCCATTACTACTTGTCCCTCCACCAGATGAAGCGCTAGATTTTCGAAGCAGATCAGATCAATTTGCGTCCATTCTCCTTTAGGTTTTTCCAGGTCTCTCGTTTTAAAGCACCGTCCGGCAGCAAAGCGCTTCCATCCAAAATCGATCAGATCGGCGTTTGCATAAAAGTAATATCTGCCGTCTTCACCTTTTGTAGCCGGAGATTTGGCATGAATGTTTCCAGCATCATTAATGGAAATGAAATCCCCAAAATTGGTGTGCTCAATTTCAAACTCAAGGCTCGTCATCCAGCAATTCCATAACCCTGCACCAGGTTCTCCAATGCTATGGTACAGAAGGCCATTATTCAATTTCGCGTTTAACATTGGTTTCCACTTCATATCGCCCCACTTTACCTTCATGCGGAAGTGATAGTTCTCATACTCAGCTTTTGACATGAGACTCCCAAAAATCTCACCTGAGACTCTTAATACCTGTTCACTATCCTGCTCAATTACAGAAAAGACATTCTTTTCATTTGAGAAACCGAGTGGCGGTATTGTATCCACCTTTACGTTTTCAACATACTCATATCCCGGTATTCCCAAGCTTTTGTGAGGTATTGCCAGCCAAGGCTCCCACTTACTCAAGTCCGCATCCAATAGCGGAATCCATTCGGATTCTTCTTTCTGCGGGTTACTGCATGCCCATAATAGCAGCACGCCAAATCGAATTAGGTACTTAGATGCCATGATAGGTCATTAAAGATTGATTTCGTCAAAGGCTTTTTGAAGCTTTTTATCGAGTGTCCAAAGGTTCAGGTCGTTTTCAAAACAGGCAGCCAGTAAATAGCAGTCAATCAAGCCAACACCCTTCGCATAGAGCTTGTGCGTGTTGGATATTTTGCCTGCATGCAAGAAGAGTTCCTCCTCTTCCACTTTCGGTAGGCTGGACCAAATGATATTCAATATCTCGGCTTCTCTCTTGTTTTTAACCCCCTGAAAAAGCTCACCGAAAACAGCGGAGACCGTAAATACATCCTCCTTTTTAAGGTACTTCTTTAGGATGTAAACCAGTTCTGGATCGTCTTTCCTTAAGAAAGAGATCCAGACCGATGTGTCAGCCAGTATCATCTGTCTCGGTTAATCTTACGAATGCCATAGGCTGTGAAATCTTCCCTAAAAGTAAATGGCTCTCGATCCAGATCCTCTAGCACATCGTACATCCGCTTGGAGCTGACATAATGCTGCAATGCAATTATCAAGCTTTCTGTGGTATTCTTTCCTCCGGATATACTTTGTACATCCTCAATAAGCTTATCAGGAATAAGAGCTGTAATTTTCATTTTAGTTAATTTTATCGTATCAAATATACGACAAATACTTTAGAAAAGATACTCAAACTATCTCCATTCCCTCAATTCGATCCCATTAAGTCATATTTCGCTTCTTGAGACCTTTGTCCAAAAGTTGGCTCTATTCCCGTTCCTCACTTCTTCGTTGCTTTAATGGTTTAGAGACCTCAATAAAAAGATCAGTAAGTCAGAAAGTCTAAATGAACTTTTAGGATCTAATTTCTATGTTGGAGGCCTTCAAGCCATTCAATCAGGTATTCCGGCCAAACCGATAATCCCGTTTTATCGGCTGCAAATGCAAAACCATGACCTCCTTTCGGAAAAAGGTGCATTTCAGTTGGTATATTTTTTTTAATCAACGCTTCATACATAAGCAAGCTATTTTGAATCAAGACTCCTTTATCATCCTGAGCATGTAACAAAAAGGTAGGCGGAGTTTCAGTAGTGACGTGATGCTCCGCAGAAAATGCTTTTTGGAGTTCAGGAGATGCATTATTTCCGAGTAAATTTCTCATCGAACCTTGATGCGTGCAATCAGCAATCATGCTAATCACCGGATAAATCAATACCATAAAATCTGGTCGAGTGTTCAAAGCATCAATATCATCAAATGCCTTTCGTTCAGTACCCATATTCCATTGAGTTCCCAGCGTTGAGGCTAGATGTCCACCAGCTGAGAAGCCCATCACTCCTATCTGATTCTCATTTATGTTCCATTCATCAGCTTTGGATCTAACCAATTGAATCGATCGCTGAAGATCCTGAATTGGGGCGAAGTAATCAACATCCACTGACTTGGTTTTTGGAAGTCTGTATTTCAAAACAAAAGCGGCAATACCATATCCATTCAACCATTTGGCAAAATCTGTTCCCTCCCAGTCGTAAGAAATAACGCCGTACCCTCCACCCGGACAGATAATAACAGCCTGTCCGGTAGCCGTACCTTTTGATGGAATAAAGGCCTCAATGGTTGGCAGACCTACCTGACTATACCTAATAATTTGGTCTTCTTTCTTGATCTCATCATCTGCTACACCAGGTATTGAATTGGGGATTTCATTAGGCCAAATTTTCATTATCTGCCCGTGTATAGCAGCAGAAATCATCAAAAAGATAGCAGCAAGAAGAACCTTCAGTTCCATTCGGTCAGTTCAAAGCCATTGAGCCAAATACCTTTTCCCTCCTCCCCGCGAAAGTTAATGGAGACAGGGTTTTGGCCATCTGCAGTAAAAGATACTTCATTTTTACCCACAGGATCCCACTGCATTTTTCCTCCCTCGGTCACAGCGGTTTTCATTTTCACCTCACCACATGAAACCACGAGCGCTCGTTCATAAGGTAGTTTATGAACCGTTAGCGATTTCAATTTCTCTTTATTGGGATCCATCGAGTCAGAGTTGCTTCTGGGTGCATGATGCCATGAAGTGAGCTTGTAAGTTCCAGCAGCCAAGCCATCGAAGACCAAGTTTATTCCTCCTTCATCAATTCCAATCACACCGTCTCCATAGACGTATCCGTATTTTCCAATCACATTCATTTCTCCTAGCCATCGGATGATGCCATCATCCGAGTTAGGTTGGATGTTGACTTTAACCTCTTTGAATTCCTTTAATTGGTAAGTGCTATTGTCCTCATCCGTACCATTCCAAAAATTCCATCCAAATTGAACGAGTTGGTCTGGAGCTCCGAGATCTACCCTTTCGCTTTTAAAATCGTAAATAGGTTTGGCATTCTTGGCGATGATGTCATATTCAGGAGCAATCAACTGCACAACCTTTGCATCTGATTTTAGACCTTTCGATTTTGCTTTGATCGTAATAGATCCCGCCGTGTTTCCGGCTCTGATCAAAGCGGGTGCAACCCCATACTCCGTAAACATTGGATTGGCATTGATTTCAACATCGTCTCCAATCACCGCAGCGTCCCCTTCTACTGTGAAGTGAATCAGGTTGTTGGCATTGGAAACAGTTGTTCCATTTCTATCCACTACTTCGGCATAAACCATCAAAATATCTGATCCATCTGCAACGAATTCACGTCCTATCGTATCGACCGATAATTTCAGTTGGTAGGGTTTCTCAGGTGTTCTTTTCGATACCTCTAATTCTTTTCCGTCACTAAAAGAAGCCTTTGCGGTGAGCGTGCCTTTAGTATATTCCAGATCTGTAAAGTGAAAAGGTGGATGATCCAATCCAAAATAGGTACTGTCCGTACTTGGGCCTTGGATTCCAATCGATTTATCATTTACGAATAGCTCCACCTGCTGTGCATTACTGAAAATAGTAACGGACTGAGTACTTTCTTTCCATTCATCTTGCATGTAGAGAAAAGGATCCTGCAAGAGCTCTGATTTATACCATTGATTTTCAGGACGAGGGTAGCGAAAGATGGTCATCATTCCACTGCGGGTCCTATCTCTAGGGTCATTGGCCCTTGCGTGAGTAGGATGAAACGTATAATAGGCATGAGCAGTCCAGGAAATAAGTCCGGTCATTTTGGGATCGGCTTTGAAAGGTGAGACCGCCTTAGGACCTACGCGACCCTCCATCGCAAAGATGGGCTCGGAACGGTCCCAGATAAATGGCCCATAGAGCATGTTGGCGTTAATATCGGTTAGGCCGGAGGATTGCCATCCTGTCCACCTTGCTCCTTGTGATGCCGTCAACCGATTCGGATCTTCTTGCTTCACGGCGTTATGCAATTCAGGAACATAACCACGATGATTGACGCCTCCACCCCACATCACAATGGAAGGATGGTTGTAGTGGTTCCGTATCATGATTCTTGCCGCTTGTTCCAGATTTTGCCACCATCCTTCGTTTGGTGACATGGAAATCCAGGTCGGGGCCTCCTCGTACGCAAGAATACCTAGCTCGTCACACGCATCTAGTAAGGCATTGTCCTGCGGATAGTGAGCAGTTCGCATAATATTGAATCCAAATTCCTTGAACTGCTCCATGTCCTTTCGGTGAAGGGAGTTGGGCACCGCATCACCAACGTAAGGGTACTGCTGATGGCGATTCATACCTATCAGCTCAATGGGTTTTCCATTGAGCATAAAACCTAGTTCTGGGTCTAATTCAAACTTCCTGAGTCCTACTCGATTTTCCACGAAATCGACCTCTTTCCCATCCACGATTACCACACTGTTTACCCGATACAAATACGGATTCTCTGTATCCCAAAATTTCACATCATCCTCCAGGCTGGTGATCTGATTGAATTGAAATTCTCCGATGGGAGCAATTTTTGCCAGTTCTTTCATTCGCGCTACTACAAGTCCATCTTGGTCAATCACACGGGTGTAGAGTTCAGCATCAACCGGATTGCTACTTTCATTTATTACTGAGGTTTTGACATTTATAGTCGCATTTTTATTGATCGGGTCAATGGTAGGAGTAGTGATTCGTACACCAGCATCTAGACTCTCCCAGTTGAAAGTGACGTGGACGGGACTTGTTTCCACCAAATAAACATCTCGATAAAGGCCGCTAAATTTCACATAATCAAAAGGCCCGGGATCGGGCGGTACTACCTCGCTTCTTCGATTGTCAGCAAGCACGGTAACTTGATTGATACCTTCCTTTACAAAAGAGCTTATGTCAAAATGAAAAGGCGTATATCCTCCTACCGAATGCTTTCCCACATGCTTACCGTTTACCCATACATCTGTGACCTGATGGACCCCTTCAAACTCGAGAAAGATCTTTTTTCCCAAATCTTGCACTTGAATATCTCTTCGGTACCACCCAACTTTTCGGTGAAAAACAAGCTGCGTCTTTTCGTCCTGCAATCCATCTAAAGTAAGTGAAGTCAGTTCCAAAGTGTGCGGGATATGCACAGTCTCCCACCCCGAATCATCCAACTCTTTTCGGAAAAAGGAAGCATCAGGATCTCCCAGGTGAAACTTCCACCCTTGATTGATGCTGGTTTTAGAGCGGTCCGTAGATGGAAAACCCTCAGGATAATCTTGGGCTATGGAGAATTGTTGCAGAAGCCCAAAGGACAACAAAATCAAAATACTGCGCATACTATTACTTTTTACAATATATACTCACTGCAAGCTGACATGCAGGTATTAATCAACAAGAAAATCAGGTCATGTAGATCACCTAACCGACAAAGGACTAGGAACCGGAACTACTTGCGGAATATTGTCAGTGCCTGACGCTTTAAGTTCCTGGTCTTCAAGAAGAACAACATTGGGCGAAATAACTGACATAGGAAATCCTCCCGTTGTATTCATTGACCTAAAAAATTCCTTGATTTCATCTGGTGCCCGCTCGTAGCGCTTCATTACATCTCTCAGTAATTTATCATCGACGAGCAGCATATTGTAGGCACTTGATTCCATGCTTACGCACGCTAAGTCCTTGAGAGAAGTGCTGTTAGATTCATAATTCACACCCTTGATCAACTCTTCTGATCCACTTTCAACATCTACCACATAAAAGTTGATGGGTGCGGAATCCGCTGATGTTGATAGGCTTCTTGCTACGTACAGCACTTCATTTCCTTCCTCATCCGCAAGCTCTTTTGCAGTCGCGTAGAGGGCCTCCATGCTTTTCTTTTCTGAGGAAGAAACTTCGATGACATCAGGGCCTCTTTTCTGCACAAGGCTTAAGCGAAGATATCCATTGGACGATCCGAAGTTACTTAGATAAGGTTGGGACCGTCCGAATGAACGAGGCTGATTTTCAGTTGGAGTTCTGTCATTGAGTTGATTCCTCAGGTAGCCATTCTCAAAAAGCACCAACGAATCCTGAGGAACTACTGCTTGCAGGTCAAACTTTTCTCCGCCACCAATCAGTCTTTTCCCTTCAAATTCCTCCAAAAATGGATAGGAAACCACTGAAATACTCTTATCCAAAAACTTATCCCCAATATTCTTATCCCAGGAGAAGAGCTTTCCCCAAAAGAGGCCTTCTTTTGATGAATAGACCAGATTTCTGGGATTAGAGATCAAGCCATTGCCTCGTGTACATAGTTTTTCAACAAGCAACTGAGCAACAGCGCCCTTCTCAAAAATGAGTGGTCCCTCGTATCTACCGCTAAATTCCTCGGCCCCTAAATTTTCCTTTACATTCGAAATCAGTGCCTCAGCATCTTGGCCCAGTATTTCAAGCGTTGGAAGATCACTCTGGCGATCAAAATAATACTTCAGCTCTTGTCCCACTACTTTGTTCTTTTCATCCATCGCTTCAGCTCTTACAATGAGCCTTGCAAGCGCATAAGGCATCAGCGTTTTTGACCCTTCACTGTTGACATAGAACCGATGCATGGTTATGTAAGAGATAGACGCACTGAAATCGGATAAAAATTGAAATTCAGTAGCCTTAGAAGAAAGGTCTGACACGATTTTCTCACAATAATTCAGATCGAATTCCTGAATCGGTTCTTCAACTATCATTTGCAGCGGTTCGGCCTTAGCGAAATCTGTGGCAATCATGTCTGCTTTGGTGTAATTATTTTGTTCCATAATGTCTAGCTGGTTTTCGAATTTCTCCGAAGCTGTTTTGTAAACATTGTTGGTCATGATCCAAAGACTTCTTCTCAGCATATCGTAATCAGGCTCAATCGAAAGCGGAGAATTTCCATCATTGTGAAAAACTCGTGATTCTTTGTTGTTAAACTTTTCGTCATTGAGCTCATAATCACCAACCATCAACCGAACGGTGGGAAAGTTGATAGGAAAAGTACCTTTCTCTGTAACTCCGCCAAGTTTAGCGCCTACGATTCCGGCAGTGCCCAAATTTGTAGCATACTCAATGTAAAATGGCTTCTTATAGTCTTCATAAGAAAGCTCGTTCATACTACGCTCCATCTCATCTTCCATTGCCTTGAATATGATTTCTTGATGCGGTGGTACTTGTGCCAAAGCACCATTTGAAAGGAATATCAAACATGCAATGGCAAGAGATAAAATGTATTTAGTAAGAGTTTTCATCGTCATCAATTGTTAGGATTTGAGACTAGCATTGGATCTGGAAGCAGTGGTCCTGTGCTTGATTTTTCCACTTTCTTTTGCGTCTCTATTTTGGTAGCTAGAATCATTGGCGCAATGGCCGAGACCGGAACACTTCCTGATTCAGCACCACAAAATCCATTAAATACTGCACTTCGATCTCCTGCTGCTTCAATAGTAGAAAACATGGCCAAGGGTGTTCCTATCAAGTTAACACCTCGTACCAGTTGATTTGGTCTATCATCAACAAATACTTTGTATACTTCAGTGGGAGCCACATTAAACGCATTCGGGCTGTACCGATGGGTGGTGGTGTATCCTCCAGTCACATTTGCGATGTAATAACCATATTCAAGCTTTTGCTTTTTACACTCTTTCTTAAGCATAGAGATGAGCTTATCTTCCTCCATTGGTTTAGAAGTGCTTATCTGCATTACAGACTGCCTTGATACAGGATGATTTCTTATATCGCCTCTGCCATGACCATTAGATTGATCTATCCCAGGTACGGGGGTTCTACTCATCAGGAAGGATTGCAAAATACCATTTTCGATAATCGATACCTTTTTGCCTTTTACTCCCTGATCGTCGTACTGATAGTATCCATTAAGGTCTTGCCCTTCATATATGGACATCTCCGGATCGAATATGACAGACAAGGTCTTAGGTAAAACTTGCTCTCCAAGTTTCTTCTTAAACGTCTGCGCATTGATTTTTTGTCTTAGACGATGCCCTTCGATTCGATGACCCAGTATCTCATGAAAAAATACACCGGCTGCATCTGCTGAAAGGACGGCTGGACCAGCATAAGGCTCAGCCTTTGGGGCCTCTCGAAGTTGTTGTACTTTGTCTATAAGGGACTGCACCGCTTCATCCAACTCAGCCTGCTCTGGTAAAGCTTTCGGTGAAAAGCCATCAAAAATTTTACTTTGATACACCTCATCACCCTCCTCAGTTCGCAACGCACATGTGACAATTATCCTGGCGAAACGATAGTTCTGAACGATGCTTTGTTCATCCGAAGAAAAAAAGTACTTTCTGTCTAGGTTGTAATTAAATGCTACGTTCCCAAACTTCAAATGAGGAACACCCTTGAAGGCTTTTGACGCATTTGCAATCAAGGTCTGCACTTTTTCAAAATCCGCAGGACTCATCGCAGGTATCGGATCTTCGTAGTATACTTGAGCATCTGCCGGTGAGAAATCTGCTATAGACTCCTGCTCTTCCTGCTGAATGAGATTCTTCTTTTGCAGGTACTGAGAGCCGGTAAATGCATATTGCTCCATGGTTTTTTGCCAAAAAGTCTGAGCCAATGATTCCGCAGAGGGATTATAGGTGACTGCTTCCGGGAGTACAAATGGTCGCATGCTTCGCTGAGATACCTCATGAAAGTTGTCAAACTCAGGACTTCCTACCCTCAGCTGAACAAAGGCATCACCATTTTTTACGTTGATAGCACTCACTATCTTCCCAAATGAGGCATTCGCTCTCCAGGAATTTTTAAGTTGATAGCGATAATCCATGTAGTAGACCGGTGGATCTTCCTTTGATAAGATCTCAAATTCCCTTGTCAATTCCTCTTGTAGGATCTTGCTGTAACTGTCCTGTGCCGCCGACGATAGCGCAAGCAACCAGAAAATAAGGTGGTGAAGAGTTTTCATAAAATTCTAAGAATTGTGTTTTTTGACTTTCAAAAGCATAGATAGTACATGCAAAGCAAGAAAATCATAAATCTTTCAATAGCACTGAAATTACCATTCCACCATTGTAGGTGATTTCCAGATTTGAATCGCCGCTCTGCTCACTGTTATTTTCGATATTCAATTTCTTTGAACTTTCTGGATTGATAAGTGAAAAATTATAGTCTTCTAGCAGGTCGAATCCACCGCCTACTATAATAACAGATTCTATAAAACTCGCAGTATTCCCTCCTTCATTGGAAATCGTAATCTCCTTAGTTTCGCCTTCTGGAATACTTACCTCCAACATTGTAGTAATGGTAGAAGCTATTAACTCCGTTCCTTCAGGTTCATTGATTCCGTATACTTCCATATTATGCTGCCTTCCTCCACCTCTGGTGGGTGAGCCTGCTGCAATAAAAATACCTTTTCCCGATACAATCGCTTGCGTTCCGTGTCTTGCATGGTTCATGCTTGCACCCTCAGTCCAGCTATCGGTCATTGGATCATAAATTTCCAAAATTTTGAAAGCAGGACCGGGCTGAGTCCCTTCGCCACCCATGAGATATAATCTATCCTGCAATACGGCCGTTCCTGGTGCTGCTCTTGGTGTGGGTAGATCCTCTGCAAGCGTGCTCCAGGATTTTGTAATAAAATCATAGACATCAACCGGTGCAGGTAACGGTGCAAAAACCCCTCCCGGACCACCTGACTTTCTACCAGCAGCAGCATACAGCTTATCACCAATGACTGCAGCACTGAAATGGTCACGTTCTTCGGAGGCATCTGAAAGCATCGTCCAGGTGTTTGCATAAGGATCGTACTCATCAAACCAAGCTACATAGCCACCATCGTGTCCTCTGGTATTTCCACCAATCACATAAAACTTGTTATCATACAAAGCTAGGCCCGCTCCGCCCCGCCGACGGGCTTCCGGTATTTCTGGTCCTTTTATCCAGCGATCCAGTGCTTGATGGTACAGCCAGACATTTTCTTCAGGTTCTTCGACAGGAAAATTATTGGTCTTGAAGGCGCCAATCACCCATACGATGCCTTGATGTGCGGTGGCTTGAAAGTGATTAAACTGCTTCGGAGCTTGTGCTCCAGTAGTCCAGGTGTCGTTTTGATAATTGTACAGTTCTAAACGTCTGGCCTGCTCACGACCACCGAAGAGAATAAATCGGTTTCCAATCTGGGTGAAGGAACATTCGTGTCGCGCCACATAATCTTCGCTTTCCGAAAGGTCAGTCCACTTATCTGGTATCTCGGGGTTTTGACTTCCGTTATTTGTATTTACAGAATCTTTAGAGGTAGCATCTTGTTGGTCATCGGGCACGACTGTGGTGCTATCTTGACAAGAGACCATGAAAATCTGCGTCACCAGGATGAGGGAAAAAGCTAGTTTCATAAAAAATGCTTTGGATCCAGCTTAAGCGTGTCGTTAAACTGTATTTGAAGTGCCTCCAAGTCTTCAAACAAAACAGAAATCAACTCCTTTTTATCAAGATCTTTGCTAAGATCTACCATCTCCTCGGGATCATTCTTTAAGTCAAAAAGCATGATTTCCTTTGCCGCTGGTATCACGATCAACTTATGATTCCCTTTTCTAATGCTGCGCTGATAGCCAATGAATCCACCATAAATTCCATCTTCATAAAAGCTTTTGGTCTCACTTCCATCTGCAAGTCCAAGTACACTATTGAATTCAACGAAATCAGGTTTTGGGATGCCTGCAATCTCGAGGCTTGTCGCCATTGCATCTTGCAGATAAATAGGTGTATCAACTCGTCTGTTTTTAGGTATACCCGGCCCGACGATTACGAAAGGTGGCTTCATACTATGCTCGTAGAGGTTTTGTTTTCCGAGTAAACCATGCTTTCCCATAGCCAGCCCATGGTCCGAGGTAAAAATGATGTAGGTATTTTCTTCCATACCCAAATCCTCCAATCGGTCTAGGATTAATCCAATTTGATGATCCAAATGTGTAATTGATACGTAGTACTCTTGAAGATGCACCTTAGTAGCGTACTCAGTACGCGGAAAAGGAGCCAATGCTTCATCTCTTACTCGCCTCCCGGTACCCATAGGATCTTTCAAAGGATGCTGCGGCTGCCAGCTAGCCGGAAGCGACAATTCATCTAGATGATACATGTCTAAAAATTCCATTGGTGCTTGTCTAGGATCATGAGGCGCATTGAAAGCCAGGTACATAAAAAAAGGACTATCACTTTCTTGAGCTCTGCCAAGGAAGTCTAAAGCATCATCCCTTAATACTTCGCTCCAGTGTTTGCCACCCTGCCAAAATCCACTTAGAGTGGTATCCGAAGGGCTCCAAAGCGTATCTGTTTCATCTAGCGGCCGATTATATCCTAAAGGCATAATCTCATCAGCGGTGAGATCTCCGTTGGCAATCTCATTGTCAAACAGTTTCACCATCTTACTGTGCTCCCAGCGATCTCTTGGCATCCCTGGCCTTACATGCTGCACGTTTTGGAACACTTTTTCTGCGGGTACATCTACATGCCACTTTCCTGACATGTAGGTCTCATATCCAGCTTCCTCCATCAATTTTGGCCAGGTCTGAGACAGAGCTATACTATCCCCTGATTTCCACTTGTTCCTAAACTCATTGACATTCCAAAGAGAACGTCCTGAGATAAGCATAGCACGTGAAGCTGCGCATACCGCCCCGTTCCATGCACCCATGTTGTATGCATTGGTAAATGATGTTCCTAAATTCACCAACCGATCCATGTTAGGAGTAAGTACCTCTGGATTTCCCAATGTACTTACCGCAGTGTACGTCTGATCATCCGTGAAGATGAATAGCACGTTAGGTTTACTGACTTCCTGCTCAGAAGTGCAGGCGCAAACAATAATACTCAGCAGTAATAGTAGGTTTGATCTATTAAGACTATTCATTGCGTATGGTCTGAAAACAAAAAAAGAGGACCAAGATCCTCTTTTTTCAATTTTCTATATTGTTTACTCAACTGGTTGCCAATCCACATAATCAATCTCAAAGGCTGCGTCGGAACTTGCAGCGTGCTGATCTCCAATACGTACCTGGAATTTAAAAGCTCGATCTGTCAATTCTTGGTTAGTACTCAATTTGAAAGTAACCAAAACCCATTCATCCGTATCAGCAAAATCACCTTCAGCATCCGAGTTCATGAATTCTGAAGTAGACCAAGTCGTGAGATTAGTGGTACTTATTCCTCCCAGTTTAAAAATTCCGATAATTTGCTGCGCTCCCTCAGCTCCTGCACCACCAGGTGCTTGTGTGAACGTAGCATGATCCTGGATGTAACAACGTATTTCAAGTGGTCCTCCAAAACTCTCTGCACCACCTAAAGTGTTCCTAAATCGTATTCCGATATTATAGTCACCTTGTGGAATTGAAGGGATTAAATTAGAGCTAATTATGCCTCCTGCTGCCATGTTGCCTCCCTGAGAAACTTTAACCCTCATTACACTTTCACCAGCACCATCAGCAGTAATAAATTCTACATTCTCTGCATCCACTCCCTGTACAACTGTCCAGCCCGATCCGTCGGCAAAATCCCAATCAGAGCCCACATTCGTTAGCACTTGAGTCGAAACCTCTGTCACTGTCACTGCGTCCGGGGTTGTCACCGTTGAGGTACTATTATCGAAGACACGAGTAGCAGTAAAACTCACATCATAAACACCAGGTGTCTCATAGAAAACTTCGGGATTCTCCTCTGTTGACGTTCCTGGGGTACCACCTTCAAATGTCCACATAAATTGGTCAGGACTGTTTGTTGAAGTGTTTGTAAACATGATACTCAAGCCTTCAGGAACCTCGGTTGCAGATTGTGAAAAAGAGGCAACCACATCCTCCTGCACCACTGTAATAAAATCAGATTTTAATTCAGTACTAGTTCCATTATCGGAACTCCTGGTAACCTGAAGTGTAACATCGTATCGACCAAATTTAGGGTAGGTTACCGTAGGGCTTCTGATGGTTGCAGTTGCTGGCTCGCCACCATCGAATGTCCACAAATAACTGTCAGCATTACCAACAGATTCGTCGGTAAAGATGATTTGCTCTGCTTCGCCGATCTGTGTTACGTTAGCGCTAAATGCAGCACTTACGCTTGTGGATTCTGCAGAAACTGTAATAGAAAAGTCTTCAGAATCACTTGAGCCATCTTTGAACTGCACCTGCACAGATGCAGCAAATGTTCCAGTGCTTGCATATTTCAAGGTCACCGTCCTATCTGAGGAAGTAGAAATACTACTGCCTTCGAAAGTCCATGTTCTAGAAGACACCTCAGTTGAATTGTCGGCAAAGACAACTGCCTGCCCAACCGTCACATCTGTTGAAGATACGGAGGCCTCAAAGATACCTGCTTCTGACTCTGGAGGATTAAATTCCTCGCAAGCGATCACAAAAACCAAAAGCACAGTAAAAACAGCAAAAAACGTTCTATATTTTCTAATCATAGTAGTAGGTTAATCGTTTATGTCGAAGCGGCTATTATGGTTCCTCGGTAACATATACATTGTCAAGGAGCACATCACATTCACCTTGGAATCGAAGAACTGGGAATGCTGTATCTACATTAGGCACTGAGGTGCATAAGAACGTGAAAGAATACTCTACCCATTGGTTGACTGCAAACGTGTTTAAGTTAGTCTGCATTCCTAATCCACCCCAACCATTTAAGGCACGACCAAAACTACTGATTGAGGCTGGAAATGTCTGCCCGACTAAATTTCCTGTAGTCCACATATGGTTGCCACTTGATAGCACCTTGATCATCATACTTACACGATAAGTCTTACCTACTTCCAGTTCAATGTCATTATCACCAGGAAACCAATCTATTCCAGGGTCAGTGGCGTTCATTTCACCTTGAATTATTC
>JBCCLV010000037.1:0-32928 GCA_039026695.1 Bacteroidota bacterium | reverse complement strand
GTACCAACAACAAATTGAAAATATTGGAGCCGACGATGTTACCTACCGCCAAGTCTGACTTCTTATGAAATGCTGCCACCGCCGATGTAGCTAGTTCTGGCAGAGATGTACCGGCAGCTAAAATTGTAAGGCCAATCATTTTATCACTGACCCCAAAAGACTCCGCAATTGCAGTAGCATTGCGTACAATCATTTCACCACCAAATACTAAACCTGCAATACCGAATATAATCAGAAGAGTAGTTTTTAGATTTCCGATCACTTCTATATCGTCCACCTCGGCCTCTGGATTTCTACGGATATTCATGAATATATAGACCAAAAACAAGATAAACATGGCGAGGAGTATCAGGCCATCTTTGAGATCCAGACCGCTCTCATTCGCATTAAAAAAGAGTGCATCATTTACGAGGACGAAGAAAACGAATGTTGCTAAAAGTGAGTACGGTACTTCTTTCCAGAGTGCATTTCTTTCCACCGTAAGCGGGTAGATCATGCTTGATACGCCCAAAATCAAAAAGATGTTGAAGATGTTAGATCCGATGATATTACCGAATACCAGTTCGTTTCCTGAGCTGCCCACTTCTCTTGATCCAGAAATGATATTCACAACCAGTTCCGGAGCAGAAGTGCCCATTGCAACTACCGTAAGGCCTATAGCAATATCAGAAACATTGAACCTTTTGGCTAAAGAAGAGGCTCCATTTACCAAGAAGTCTGCACCTTTTATCAGTAGTACAAAGCCAACTACTACCAGTAGAAAATTTAAAAGTATGGTGCTCAAACTCTGTGTAGGTTAGTTAGGGATGGAAGGTCAATACATTGCGAATGAGGACTATTTGCAAATTAAACACTTTTAAAATATTTCATTTAAATATTTCAATCTGCTTCACAAATTCAAGTCTTTCAGCAAGTTATGTACTTTAGTTTGTAAGTTTTTTTCGATTAAGTAGTAATCATCCCCGTCAAAGTTTGAGCGGACAGAAAAGTAAAACTTGATCTTTGGCTCGGTACCAGACGGGCGGATACTTACCTTGGTGCCATCTTCGGAAATGAACTGCAAGACATTGGATCTTGGAAAATTAATTTGCTCTTTCGAACCGCTTGAAGTGCGTTGAAAGCCAGTCTGATAATCAATCATACTCACCACTTTGGATCCAGCCAGTTGCTTTGGTGGGTCGTTCCTAAAGTCCTCAACCATTTTTTTGATCTCCTCTGCACCCTTCAGACCTTTTTTTGTAATTGATTTTAAGGACTCATAGTATACTCCATACTCCTTGTAAATCTTAAGAAGGAGCTCAAATACTGACATTCCTTGGCTTTTGGCCCAAGCCGCCATTTCTGCAATCATTGCAGCACTGGCTACTGCGTCCTTGTCTCTGACTTTATCTCCAATTAAGTATCCATAGCTTTCTTCTCCGCCTCCGATAAAATTTTCTTTTCCTTCAAGTTCCCTAATCAGGTCGGCTATGAACTTAAAGCCCGTCAGTGTATCATAGCATTTCACTTTTTTGCTATCTGAAATATCTCTTATCAGTTCGGTAGTGACAATCGTTTTGGCGACAAATTCATTTCCGTTCAGTCCTTTTTCGCTTCGCTTTTGAAGTAAGTAGTAAATAAGCAGTGCTCCTGTCTGATTACCGTTTAAAAGTTGATAATCATTATTCGTGTTTTTTACTGCTATGCCTACACGGTCTGCATCCGGGTCGGTCGCGAGAATTAGGTCAGCTTGATTTGCTTCACCTTGCTTCAAGGCGATGGACATGGCTTCTTGTTCCTCAGGATTAGGGTAAACTACTGTAGGAAAGTTTCCATCTGCTTTAGCTTGCTCTTCTACGATATGCACCTCTTTAAATCCAAGTGCTTCGAGAGCTCTGGGAATTAAGGTAATACCGGTCCCGTGGATCGAAGAGTAGACAATTTTTAAATTGGATTGCTCGATGGTGGATTTTGACAGAAGAGATAGTCCTTTTATTGCGTTTAGATAGGCGCCATCTACATCTTCTCCAATTTTTTCAATCAAAGATTGATCTGCTTCAAAATTTACTTGATCGATGCCTTCAATTTTCGAAACTTCGGCCACCACATTCTTATCGTGGGGGGAAACAAGCTGTCCTCCATCAGACCAGTAAGCTTTGTAGCCATTGTACTCCTTGGGGTTATGAGAAGCGGTGAGCACTACTCCGCCTGCACAACCTAAATGACGAATCGCGAAGGACAATTCGGGAGTTGGTCTCAGTTCTTCGAAGAGGTACACCTTAATACCATTGGCTGCAAATACATTGGCTGTAGTTTCTGCGAAAAATCTGCTATTATTTCTGCTATCATGAGCAATCGCGACTTTGACCTCTCCTTGATTTTCCCTTTTCAGGTAATTGGAAAAGCCTTGGGTGGCCATCCCAACTGTATATTGATTGATCCTACTGGTCCCGGTACCCATGATTCCACGCAGACCACCAGTGCCAAATTCCAGGTTTTTTAAAAATGCTTCATCCAGCTCATCTGACTTGGACAACAATTCCTTGATTTTTTCCTTTGACTTTTCGTCAATGTTGTCGGCATTAAGCCAGCTATTTGCTTTATCTAATGAGGTCATGTATTTGGGTTTATTTAGAAATTGTTACGGAGGAGAGTTCTTTTCTAGGAACTGGTAAATCCTAAGGTGGTTTTCACTCTTTTGAGCACTGAAGATGCCACCTGTTTTGCTTTGTCCTCACCAGTTTTTAATTCCCGTTCAAGTTCTTCAGTATTCTCCATCAGATATTGAAACTTTGCTCTTTCCTCCGAGAAACGGTCCAAAAGCAACTCAAACAACGCTTGCTTTGCGTGCCCGTAACCGTAGTTACCACCGAGATAGTTCTTTCGCATTTCTGCTACTTCACCTGTAGAAGCCATGATTTTGTACAATGAAAACACATTGCATGTGTCCGGGTTTTTTGGGTCCTCCATCGGGGTACTGTCGGTGACAATCTTCATCACGTTTTTTCTAAGCTGCTTTTCGGGTAAAAAAACATCAATGATATTTCCGTAGCTTTTGCTCATTTTCTGGCCGTCAGTTCCAGGGATGGTCATCATTTCGCTACTAATGATCGCTTCTGGAAGCACAAAAGTCTCCCCATATTGGTGGTTAAATGAGGCAGCCATGTCTCTCGTCATTTCCAAATGTTGTCGCTGGTCTTTACCCACAGGTACAAGCTGCGCATCGTACAGCAAAATATCTGAGGCCATTAGAATGGGGTACGTAAAAAGGCCCGCATTTACATCAGACAGCCTGTCCGCTTTATCTTTAAAGGAATGAGCATTGGCGAGCATAGGGTAGGGTGTGAAGCAGCTCAAATACCAGGTAAGTTCTGTACAGGCAGGAACGTGTGATTGACGATAAAACGTATTTTTAGTCGTATCAAAGCCGCAAGCCAACCATGCTGCAGCTACTGCGTAGGTATTGTCTCTTCGCTCCTTCGCGTCTTTGATGGTGGTGAGCGAGTGCATGTCAGCAATAAAAAAGAAAGACTCATTCTTGGGATCTTGCGATAGTTCTATTGCTGGCTTGATGGCGCCCAAAAGGTTTCCGAGGTGAGGTCTGCCTGAGCTTTGGATTCCGGTAAGTACTCTTGCCATACAAATTAGAAGGTTTGCGCAAACCTATAAAATTTGAATCTTTGCATTTGATCTATAGTTCATCATCTAAGGAATGAGAAAAATAAACATGAAGAATCTGCTCTCTTTATTCGTAATGTGCTGTGCATTTGCCGGCTTCACACAATCGAAACTTCAATTTGATGCAATCGATCACGATTTTGGAGAAATCAAAGAGGATGGGGGATACGCGAGCTACACTTTCAATTTTACCAATATCGGAGAAGAATCGATTACACTGAAAAATGTGAAAGCTTCCTGTGGATGCACTACTCCCGGGTGGTCTAGGGAAGCTTTGCAGCCGGGAGATTCGGGTTTTGTGAAGGTGCAATACAATCCTCGGAATCGTCCTGGCCGTTTTAGAAAATCCCTGCAAATCACTACTACTGACCCATCGTCAGATCAGACGTTGTTCATAACAGGTGTAGTAAGGCCAAAGCCAAAGACACTGGCGCAAGAATATCCGATCTCAGCAGGTGATTTGAGATTGAAAAGACAAGGAATGAATTTTGGGAAGGTATCGACAGAGAAACCGATTCAAAAGTCTTTTGAGGTCTATAATGGTAGTGACTCAGTAGTTAGTTTGGCTCAAGACAAGATGCGGCTGCCTGCACATATCAGCGTTGAATTGGTACCACAATTTCTGAATCCTCGAGAAGTGGGAAATATTGCTGTCACTTTTAATGCAAAAGCAAAAGCAGATTATGGCTTTGTGAGTGACAATATCGAGCTGGATACTGCTTCGGATAAATCACTTTCAGTGCTCGCTATCATTGAGGAGTATTTTCCAGAAATGACTGCAGCTGAATTGGATCGTGCACCCAAAATCCAGCTTTCGAGCGCAGTTTATGATTTTGGGACAGTGCCGGAGGGAGAGATCGTGGAGACCAGCATCGAGCTGCAGAACACGGGTCGCGAACAGCTTGAATTCAGGGTTATCAAGTCCAATTGTGATTGTGTTACTTATACGTTCGATACAAAGCGCCTCAGAAAAGGGAAAAGCAGGACATTGTCAATCAAATTTGATACGACTGGTATGCGTGGAAGACAGTATAAGAGTGTAAGTCTCTATACCAATGACCCAGTAACTCCCAGCAGAATAATAAATTTAAGAGGGAAGGTGGAAAAAAATAGTCAGCCTTGATCGTCTGAGACAAGACAGAACTAGCATGAGTAGCTATTGATTTTCCCAGAGATTGTTTTCTTTTGAAATATCAGCAAGATATCCAGTAGTATCAATTTGAATTTTTGATATTTCAGCAAGTGGAATGTCAATAGAAAACTCGTATTCCGGGTGGGTCCATGGCCAATCTGCCAGAATTTCTCTTTCTATGTCAGTTTCATTTACCTTTTTACCTCGCATGATAGAGAGCGGAGCATAAAAGAGTTTTTGAGCACCATCTTTTGTGGTTACATAAATTTCCATCGGCATGGGCATTTTTCCAACGCGCTGCAGCAAAACACTCGTTTTTCCATCTTCCAGGGCTGTTATTTCCTTTATTCCATAGTCAATGGTCTTGGTACTATTCATCCAATAGTCTAGGTACCAATCAAGCTCTAAACCGGATTCCTTTTCAAATACCCTGATCCAGTCATTGGGTGTGGGATGTTTAAATTTCCACTGATTGTAGAATTTCTTTTGCGCCTCGAGTGTGACCTGTTCTCCTACCAAATAATTCATCTGAGCTATCGCCACCGCTCCCTTGATGTAAGCCGCGCGAGAGTAGGCATAGTTGGTTTCGTATTGATCTGCATGCGTGCTCATAGGTTCTTCTTTGCCACTTTGAGTCAAGCGTTGGTAGGCAGCATAATTACCTTCTTGACCATGTCCTCCTTTTCCTCTGATGAAAGCTAAAGTTTTGTCCTGCGCATAGGTGGTAAATCCTTCATCCATCCATTCGTGGTAGCTTTCATTGAAGCCTAAAACGCCTTGATACCAGCTATGGAATGCTTCGTGCACCGTGACACTGAGTAACCCTCCAATGCCTTGTTCACCATTGATAAGGGTTGCCATAGGATATTCCATACCTCCGTCCCCTCCTTGTATAATGGAATAGTGCGAATAAGGATAAACCCCAAATGTCTCCTCCATATATTTAAAAGCCTTGGGTGTGATCTTAATGAGCTGCTCCCATGCGGTTGTCTTCTCTCCTGGCTGATAGAAAAAATGTAATTCAGGTCCATTTTCAACTTGGGCGATTTTATGAACATAGTCAGGATCAGCAGCCCAAACGAAATCATGTACATTTTCTGCAGTGAATTGCCAGGTCAGCTTTTTTCCCGATTTCTTCACTTTGGTGCCTGGTTGCTCATAGCCAAACCCTATAGTTTGGGGATTTTGTAGCGTTCCAGTTGCAGCCAAAACATAACTTTTATCTATGGTAATGCTCACATCAAAAGTGCCGTAAGGAGCATAAAATTCTCTAGCTACATAGGGATGGGCATGCCATCCCCTTTGGTCGTATTCTGCCATTTTTGGATACCACTGAGACATGCTGTATTCAATTCCTTCTTTATTGTCTCTTCCTGTGCGTCTAATCTGAAGCGGCACTTGAGTTTCAAAATCCATCTCAAACGTGGAAGATGCTTCCGGAAGTATGGGCTGATTAAGTGTCACTTCCAGCACTGTTCCTTCAACCTCATAGGAAAGTTTTTTTCCATCTTGCGAAAGCGATTTGATTTTATGGAATCCTATTTCGGTTTCGTCAAGTTTAGAAATTCGGTCTAGTACACGCCTGTCGGGATCTTCGATGGTTCTGCTACGAACGTCCATCATGCTTCCTGGCTGAAATGCGTTGAAATACAGATGATAAAAAACCTTGGTTAAGGTGTCCGGGCTATTATTGGTGTACACCAAAGTCTGCTCTCCCTTGAATTGATTTTTCTCCACATCAAAGTCAATAGACATAGTATAATCAACCGCTTGCTGCCAATACGTCTGCGCACTAGCAGAAACACCCATTACTAGCGTAAATAACACTACAACTACAACCTTTCTGTAATCATTTTTGAAATTCCAATTCATTTTCTCTTTAGCTTAATATTCTATTAAAAAGGACGCTTCACGACCAATTAATTCTGGAATGATGCAATCTTTAAAAGTTACGGCCACATATAAATCGTTGGTCGGATGTTACATTAAACATCTACCTTGGCATATTTGGCATTTTTCTCGATAAACTCTCGACGTGGTGCTACCTCATCACCCATGAGCATAGAAAACAAGTGATCTGCTTCTGCTGCAGATTCAATTGTAACTTGCTTTAAGCTTCGATGCTCAGGATCCATGGTGGTAGTCCAAAGCTGGTCAGGGTTCATTTCTCCTAAACCTTTGTAGCGCTGCACGCCAACACTGTCTTCTTTTCCTTCAGGAGCAATTTCTTGAGTAACCCTCACTCGGTCATCTTCGGACCAAGCGTATCGCTCTGTTTTACCCTTCTTTATGAGATAAAGTGGGGGTAATGCGATGTACAAATAGCCTTTTTCAATTAATGCGCGCATGTACCTAAAAAAGAAAGTAAGAATTAATGTACGAATGTGACTGCCATCGATATCTGCATCCGTCATTATGATGATTTTATGATACCGCAGCTTTTCAAGGTTCAGCTCTTTTTCATCTTCTGCTGTGCCAAAAGAAACTCCAAGGGCGGTAATCATATTTTTGATTTCCTCATTGTCATAGATCTTGTGCTCTTGTGCTTTTTCTACATTGAGGATTTTTCCGCGTAGAGGAAGAATGGCTTGAAACTTACGGTCACGCCCCTGCTTTGCTGAACCTCCAGCTGAATCACCTTCCACCAGATAGAGCTCACAAAGACCGGGATCTCGCTCAGAACAGTCTGCTAGTTTCCCTGGAAGTCCTGTTCCTGAAAGTACATTTTTTCGCTGTACCATCTCGCGCGCCTTGCGTGCCGCATGGCGCGCCTGAGCTGCAAGAACCACTTTTTGCACAATCTGTCTGGCTTCCTTTGGATGCTCTTCCAGGTATTCCAGTAAAATCTCACTTACACAGGTATCAACCACTCCCATGGCATCTGAGTTACCAAGTTTGGTCTTCGTTTGGCCTTCAAATTGCGGCTCTGCTATTTTCACTGATATTACAGCTGTAAGCCCCTCTCTAAAATCATCTCCACTGATTTCAACTTTTACTTTTTCTAGTAAACCGGATTTATCAGCATAGCTTTTTAGTGTGCGTGTAAGCGCTCTACGAAAGCCTGATACATGCGTACCACCTTCAATCGTATTAATGTTATTTACATAGGAGACCACATTTTCTGTGAAGGAGGTATTGTAGCTCAAGGCAACCTGCACCGGAACACCTCCTTTGTCTCCTTCAATGAAAACAGGAGCTGGAATAAGACTCTCTCTGGTATGATCTAGGTAGGCAACAAACTCGGAGAGTCCTCCTTCAGAAAAGAACTCCTGGGTGTGGTTACCATCCTCTTCAGCTTCGCGGTGATCAATTAATTTGATCATAATACCAGCGTTCAAATAGGATAGCTCTCTAAGCCGCGAGGCGATGGTTTCTGCGTTGTATTTAGACACTGAAAAGATGTCTGTGTCCGGTTTAAAATGTACGATCGTTCCCGTAATTTCCGTAGTACCTACTTCTTTTACTTGTGCTTTTGGTATACCTCTGCTGTATTCCTGCTGGAAGACTTTGCCGCCCCTGTGCACAGTGGCTATGAGTTTTGAAGAAAGCGCATTGACACAGGACACACCAACTCCATGCAGTCCCCCAGAGACTTTATAGGTGTCTTTGTCAAATTTTCCACCTGCATGCAATACAGTCATTACCACTTCTAGCGCACTTCTTCCTTCTTTCTCGTGAATGCCAGTAGGAATTCCTCTTCCATTATCAGTTACTGTAATAGAATCGTCCGTGTTGATTTCTACTGTGATCGTATCGCAATGACCAGCAAGTGCCTCGTCAATGGAGTTGTCCACTACCTCCCAAACCATGTGATGAAGACCTTTTACACCGATATCTCCGATGTACATAGCTGGACGTTTCCGAACGGCCTCAAGACCTTCCAAGACCTGAATGTTGTTTGCAGAGTACTCCCCTGACTTATTCTTTTGGTTATCTTCCATCAAGTGTGATTATAAAACGATCTAGCGTGGGATGCGATCGTCGATAAAGAAAAATTAAAGCTGTTCAACCGTTGCTGCTGCGGTGATTTGTAATCTTCAAAAATACAAAAATTCGAGGTAAAAGGAGGCTAAAATAAGAGGTAATGAGGGGACTTTATCTGCGGATTTTTAAGGCAAAAAAACTTGAAGATTTCTCCACTAAGACCAGGATTATTTGTTTCTGATTTAGGCAGCAAAATGCTATGGAATTCGGGAGAAATAGGCTGCGCACACTGTTTAGAATTGAAGATAGATTTAATCTCCTAATGTCTCAAAGATTTTTTATTCATCTGAATTTTCTTCATCATCGTGTCGCTCTTCATATTCTTCGCGGACATCCTCCTTTAGGTTTCCATCTTCATCGTAATCATCATCCTCATCGATAATTTCTCTGGCTTCACTTTTGGTCATTTTTACCAGATAGTATTTCTCATCGGTTTCAAATGGAAGGCCACTTTGGTACTCTCCATCTTTGTTAGTGAATCGAATCAAATGATCTTCAAAGCCTTCTGGATATGCCAGTTTAATCTGCTCTTGGATGGCCTGATCAAGCGCCTCAAAGGCTTTTAGGACTCGTGGTTTTCCGTTCACCTTTCTAAAGTAGCCTAGTAAGCTTTAAATATCTCAGGCTCGCGGGATTTTCTGGATTGTAAGATTTGTAAACTGAAGTTGAGCTACTCAGTCTCCAGCACTCACAGCCGGCATCTCTTCTTTTTTAAAATATCTTTTCTGGAAGATGATAATGATGCAAATGGCTACAAAAATAGAGGCATCGGCAATGTTAAAAACAGGCCATAATGCCATGTAATCGCCACCTATGAGGGGAATCCAATCCGGCAGATAGCCTTCCCAAATGTCGATGTAAAACATATCTACAACCTGTCCGTGAAACCAGGCGGAGGGAGCATCGTGTGGCGCATTATCTAACATCACTCCGTAAAAAATGGAGTCAATTAAATTACCAATAGCGCCACCTAGAATGAGCGATATGCAAATCAAAAATCCGCTGTTCGATTTAGACTTAATTAGGGTATACAAGTAATAACCGATGGCAAACATGGCTCCAATACGAAATACCGTGAGCAGTAGCTTCCCGTATTCGAAATTGAGCTTGAGGCCAAACGCCATTCCCGGATTAGTCAGATAGTGTAATTTGAATAGATCACCAAGTAATAGGATTTGGCCTTGGGATCCCATCGTCATGTTGTAATGGACTACAAGTTTTACCACTTGGTCTACAACGATCACTAGCAAGCTGATCAAAAAGTACTTTACTACAGAATTTTTCATTTTTTATTTTGACCGCTTTTCTGGCTATTTGGTTGGTAATTGGATGGCTGTGAGTAAAAAATTGCTTTATAGATTGATTTGTTACTAAAGCTTAGTGACCTCTACTTCTATTTCTATCTCGTCAATCTCAAATTTTTCCACCGAGGCTGGTTTGCCGCTTTCTAAAGAAACTGCCAGCGTCTCGCTTTTTATGTAACTGCCAAAGTCCTTCAATGCCTCCATCATGGTTTTATCCTCAGTAGCGTAAGTGATGGCTATTTTATCTTGTACCTCAAAGCCTTGATCTTTTCGATAATTCTGAATGCGGTTTACCATATCCCGGCTCAGGCCTTCTTTTTTCAGCTCGTTCGTAATGGTAACGTCTAGTGCTACAGTCAGTCCGTTTTCGGAGGCAACTAGCCACCCTGGTATATCTTCGGAGGAAATTTCTACATCCTCAAGTGTGAGCGTTATTTGCTGTCCTTCTACCTCGATCTTGTGGCTTCCCTGCTGTTCTAGTGATGCAATTTCATCCTTGCCAAAACCTCCAATTGCGCTTGCAATGGCTTTCATCTTTGGACCATAAGTCTGACCCAACTTTCTAAAATTTGGCTTGATCTTTTTTACCAAAATACCAGAGTCATCATCTACGTAGGAAATCTCCTTGACATTGGTTTCGGTCAGGATCAATTCTTCCACAGCTTCTATTTGCTTTTTTGCTGCCTCGTCTAATACCGGGATCAACACTTTTTGCAATGGCTGCCGTACTTTGATTTTCTCTTTTTTTCGCAGCGAATGCACCAACGAGGAAATATTTTGAGCGAAGTGCATACTGGCAGTAAGTTCGCCATCTATCATTGATTTTTGTGCTTCCGGGAAAGTGGAAAGGTGCACCGACTGGGGAAGAGTACTCTTTTCTATTGTACCTTCTTGCAAGCTCTGATAAAGCCAGTCGGCATAGAATGGAGCAATGGGACTCATAAGCTGCGCTGTGATATACAGGCATTCATAAAGCGTTTCGTAAGCGGCCCTCTTATCGGCATTCAATTCGGTTCTCCAGAACCGTTTCCTCGATAGTCTTACGTACCAATTCGAGAGCTGATCATTCACGAAATCCTGAATTGCCCTTGCAGCCTTTGTGGGCTCATAATCCTCATAGTATTCCGTTACTGTACTAATGAGTGTTTGCAACTCCGAAATGATCCATCGATCAAACCGTGCACGATCGGCAAAGGCTGTGGTATTCTGGTGATTCATTTGGAAGCCATCAAGGTTTGCATAAAGCGCAAAGAATGAGTAGGTATTGGTGAGGGTTCCAAAGAATTTACGCTGCACCTCAGCCACCCCTTCCAGATCAAATTTTAAGTTGTCCCAAGGGTTTGCATTTGAGATCATATACCACCTTGTAGGGTCTGCTCCATACTTATCTAATGTCTCAAAAGGGTTGATCGCGTTTCCAAGACGCTTCGACATCTTGTTACCACTTTTATCCAAGACCAAACCATTTGCGATCACATTTTTGAATGCTACTGAGTCATTTAGAAGCACTGATATGGCGTGCAGTGTAAAAAACCAACCGCGGGTCTGGTCTACCCCTTCTGCAATAAAATCTGCGGGATAGTTTGCTTCAAAGGTGTCCTCATTTTCAAAAGGATAGTGCCATTGAGCATACGGCATTGCCCCGGAATCAAACCAAACATCGATCAGGTCGGGTTCCCGGTGCATTTTCTTGCCCTGCGCACTTACCAGAACTATATCGTCGACATAGGGTCTATGCAGATCAAAGTCTTGTGGTAAAGACGCTTGCATGAAACCTGCTGCTACTGCCTGCTTCACTTCATTTTCTAGCTCTTCAATACTACCTATGCATTTCATTTCGCTGCGATCCTCAGTTACCCATATGGGAAGTGGGGTGCCCCAAAATCTGGATCTGCTCAAGTTCCAGTCTACAAGGTTTTCAAGCCAGTTGCCAAAACGACCACTTCCTGTAGCTGCCGGCTTCCAATTAATGTCTTTGTTGACTTCAACAAGGCGGTCTTTATAAGCAGTGGTTTTTACAAACCATGAATCCAAGGGATAATACAGAATGGGCTTATCGGTACGCCAACAGTGCGGGTAGGAGTGTTCGTATTTCTCTACTTTAAAAGCTTTGTTTTCCTCTTTCAGCTTAATCGCGATCAGGACGTCAGTGGGTTTAAAGTTCGGATCACTTTGTTCGGTAGCGGTGTAATACTCAGCTTTTACGAATCTGCCAGCAAAGTCAGTTACTTCTGGAACAAATCGGCCCTTTTTGTCAACCAGCGGTATCTCATGGCCTTTCTTATCCTGCACCATGACTGATGGTACCCCGGCCTGCTGACAAACCCTAAAGTCATCAGCACCGAAAACAGAGGCAGTATGCACAACACCTGTACCGTCTTCAGTGGAGACGAAATCTCCAGGGATCACCCGAAAGGCAGCTTTCTCAAGTTTATCGTTAACCACATAAGGGAGGAGTTGCTCGTAGCGTACTTCCAAAATGTCCTTTCCTACAAACTCTTCCGAAACTTGAAATGGGATTTGTTTGTCGCCAGGCTTATAATCAGCGATGGCAAGCGATTTTGCTTTTTCAGGAAAGTACTTGTGGACCAATTCTTTCGCAAGAATCACCGAGACTGGCTGATGAGTATAGGCGTTGAAAGTTTTTACTTTCACATAGCTGATTTTTTCGCCAACCGCCAATGCACAGTTTGAGGGTAATGTCCAGGGTGTGGTGGTCCAGGCAATGATGCGCACGTCTTCGTCAGCACTGTCAAAAAGAAAAGCGGAACGATTCGTCTTTTTTACTTTAAACTGTGCTACAACTGAGGTGTCTTTTACGTCACGGTAAGTTCCTGGCTGATTTAACTCGTGGGAACTGAGGCCTGTACCTGCTGCAGGTGAATAGGGCTGTACGGTGTATCCCTTGTAAAGAAGGCCTTTATCAAAAAGTCTTTTGAGTAGATTCCATACCGATTCGATGTAATCTCGGTTGAAAGTAACATATGGGTTTTCTAAGTCAACCCAATAGCCCATCTGTTGCGTCAAATCGTCCCATTGACCCTTGTATTTCATTACCGCTTCTCGGCACTTTGCATTGTACTCTGCTACAGAGATGGTTTTCCCAATGTCATCTTTGGTGATACCAAGTTCGTTTTCCACTTGCAACTCCACCGGTAACCCATGTGTATCCCAACCACCTTTTCTTTTTACTTGAAAACCCTTTAATGTTTTGTAGCGACAAAAAATGTCTTTTACGGTACGTGCCATAACGTGGTGAATCCCAGGTGTACCATTTGCAGAAGGGGGACCCTCAAAAAAGGTGAAGGCTGGGCTTCCCTCACGAGAATTTACCGAAGACTTAAATATTTCTTCTTCCGACCAAAAAGTTGCGATTTTTTTGGCGATAGCAGGGTAGCTGATTTGTTTGAATTCAGGGTACTTCACTGCACTGAGATTTTACTTTTTGATTTTTTGGTCTTCATTCGAATTGATTCCATCTGCGAGTGCGGGAACTTTTTCAGCCAGGCCGCTCACCTCCTTTTTTCTCGCCCGATCAACCTGCAGAATAAGTGATGGCAGTACAATCACATTAGTAAGCATCGCAAAAAACAAAGTGATGGAAGTAAGCTTTCCCAGAGCGATTGTACCACCAAATTCTGACAAAACGAAAATGATGAAACCGCAAAACAAAATGATTGAGGTGTAAATCATGCTTGAACCGGTCTCTTTGATGCTCTTGCTTATCGCTTCCGAAACTTTAAAATTGGTGGCATGCAGTTCTTGCCTGTATTTAGCAAGGAAATGAATGGAATCATCTACAGAGATACCAAAAACAATACTGAAAATAAGTGCTGTACTTGGCTTCAGCGGGATGCCAAAGTAACCCATAATGCCCGCAGTGATGAGTAGCGGAATGATATTCGGGATAATGGAGATCAAGATCATTTTTATATTCTTGAACAAAAGCCCCATAATAATCGCGATGATGAAAAAGGCAATCAGCATGGAAGTGAGTAAATTCTCAATCAGGAACTTGTTTCCTTTAATAAACATCAATGTGGTCCCAGTTACATTCACGTCCATTTTGGTATCCGCGAAAATCGAATCAATCTGCGGTGTAATCACATTACTTACCAGGGAGTCGAGCTTATTGGATCCAATATCCACCATCTTAAGAGAAACACGAACAAATTGTCCGGTAGAGTCGATAAATGATTGAGACAATTCCTCAGTTTCTCCTTCGCTCAAATAACGCATGATAAATCCCATATCTCTATTGCTAGGAAGAGAGTAAAAAGCGGCACTCTGATTGTAATACGCTTGCCGTGCGGCTTTTGCAAAACTTACTACCGAAACTGGTTGAGAGATGCCTTCTAAGGAGGATATGAATGTTTCAAATTCATTGATCTTCTTGAGGTTTTTCAAATTTTGAACTCCTTTCTTATCTCCTGTATCTACAATTACTTCCAGCGGCATAACACCACTAAAGTTCTGTTCAAAAAACGCCAGATCATTTTTCAACGGGCTATTTTCAGGAATGTCGTCTACCATAAAAGAGACAGCTCTGATCTTGGTGAGCCCATATCCTGAGATACAGACCACTACAATGGTGATTACAAAAATGACTGGCCTACTGGTATGGACTAAGAGATCAATTTTTTTAATAACCCAGTCCAGCATTTTAAACTCAAGGTGTTTCAGGTGCTTCGTAGATGGTGGTTTATAAAGAGAAAAAACACCTGGAATCAAGATAATGCTCACAACAAATGTGGCCATGATGTTGATTCCTGCAACAACACCAAACTCAACCAGGACATTGATCTCAGTAGTAACCAGCACAAAAAATCCTACCGCAGTGGTAAGGTTGGTGATAAAAGTCACTACCCCAATCTTACGGATGATCCTGCTAAGCGCCTTCATCTGGTCCCCATGCTGGCTGAACTCAGTGTGATAGCGATTCAGCATATACACACTATTGGGAATACCAATTACCACGATGATAGGAGGAATCAGACCGGTAAGTAAGGTAATTTTGTATTCGAGCAGTGCTAGTGTCCCCATGACCCAAACTACAACCACCCCGATGATAATCAAAGGAAAAAAAACAGCCTTAAAAGACCTGAAGAAAAGAAACAGAATAATGCCGGTAACGATCAATGAGAGAACCAAAAACATGTTGAGTTCCGCCTTAACTTTCCCAGTTGTAATAGAGCGCGAGTAGGGTAGTCCAGCAAAGTGCATATCGATTCCGGTACTTTGCTCAAATTCTTCTCCTTTCTTCAAGATGAAGTCTACGAGTTGATCCCGGTCCTTTGAGTTCAATATGTCCTTTTCAATCGTGACAAGAACAAGAGTTGCCCCGTTTTCCGCATTTATCAATTGACCGCTGTAAAATTTGAGACTAGCTGCTCCATTCAGGAGGCTGTCAAGTGTTTCCTGGCTTGTAGGGATTTCCTGGAAAACCGGTCTTAGCTCAAACGCTTTTTTTTGGTTGTTCTTTTCAAGCTTTTGAAGATTCGGAAGACCTAGAATATTCTTAATTGCTGGTTTCTCCTCTAATTGGGAAACCAATTCACTGAATTTTCTAAAATTTTCAAGCTCATAAACGGCACTGTCGCGAACCCCTAAAGCCAGGATGTTACCATCCTCGCCGAAGGTCTCTCTGAACTGCTTAAAATAAACCATGTCACTATCGTCTTCAGGGACAATATTGGCCAAATCATAAGACCACTTAATGTTCTTAGATTGGTAGCCCATAAAGATGGTGATCAGTCCTAAGACGACCATGAGCGAGACCCGAAAACGAAGAATGAATTGTGCTAGGGCAGACCACATAATTTGCGAGGCGCAAAGTTAATGAGATCAACCTTAGCTGCAACATAGGACGATGTGTTTGGTTCTGACGTTTCCACTGATCAGTTGAGGGTCATTAGTTCCAACCCAACTAGCCCATATTAATACAGGTAATGATACATTAAATTCGCAGTGCGAATTGCTTCATAATCTAAATAACCAAGAGATAAAGTGAGCCTTTTAAAAATTGAAAACATCAGTAAATCTTACAGCGCTCACAAGGCATTGCAGCGTGTAAGTATGGAGATTCCCCAAGGAGTAATTTTTGGATTGCTTGGTCCTAATGGCGCTGGAAAAACCACCCTCATTAGAATCATAAATCAAATTATTGAGGCGGATAGTGGGGCGATTTACTTTGAAGGAAACCAGCTCAGTGAGGAACACATACGGCAAATCGGTTACCTGCCGGAAGAGCGGGGGCTTTACAAAAAGATGAAAGTAGGTGAGCAGCTGGTTTATCTAGGACAGCTGAGGGGATTATCGCTAAAAGAAGCCACAAATCGAGGAAAGGCTTGGTGTGAAAAGCTATCTATCCGGGATTGGTGGGGAAAAAAAGTTGAAGACCTTTCAAAAGGAATGGCTCAGAAGATTCAGTTTATTTCAACTGTAATGCATGAGCCAAAGTTGATCATACTGGACGAGCCATTTTCGGGATTTGATCCAGTGAATGCCAACTTGATCAAGGATGAAATTTTGGAACTCAGAGAGAAAGGCTCTACCATCATATTCTCCACGCATAGAATGGAATCTGTAGAGCAACTGTGTGATCATATTGCCATGATACATAAATCTGAGAAAATTCTGGACGGTTCTAAGCTAGACGTGAAAGAACAATACAGAGATGGTTCTTTTGCAATAGAGTACAAGAGCGGTACCATACAGTCAGCACCTGAATTTGAAGTTTTGTCTACAGAAGAGATAGGTCGAGGATTGCAACGTACCATTGTCAAATTTGATCCTGAAGCCAATCCCAATGAGTTGTTAAAACAGCTACTTGGACAGGTGGAGATCCATTCGTTCATAGAGCAAGTTCCAAACATGAATGACATCTTTATTCAATTGGTAAAAGATGAAGATCCTGTCCTGATAGAAGAAGCAATCACCAACTAAAATATAAGCGAAAATGAACAAGATATTTCTGATCATCCAGCGTGAATTTATGACCAGAGTAAAGAAGAAATCCTTCTTACTTGCCACCATCTTAGTACCGCTCATTTTTCCTGCTGTAATTGGGGCCATGGTATATGTGAAAATGCAGGAAGAAAAAAATAAAGAGCAAGAGACAGTTTTCATTCTGAATGAAAGCGATTTGGTATCATTCGAAGATTCCGAAAGCTATGCATACGTAGCAGTAGAGGGTCCTATTGACTCTGCCAAAGCAGAATATAACAGCTCGGATGCTTTTGCGCTCATTTATGTGCCGAAGATTGATCTAGAAGACCCAAGTGGGATCACCTTCTATGCTAAAACAACTCCCGGTGTGACGCTTGTGAGAGGATTCGAAAAAAACATTGAGCGTCAACTCCGTGATAGAAAACTGACCCTGGCGGGACTTTCGGACGACCAGTTAGATCAGCTAAAAACAGATGTATCCATCGCTTCTTTCAACCTGTTAGAAACGGGCGACGAACAAAAGAGTGATACCAATTCAACTTTTTGGATCAGCTATGTGATGGGATTTCTCATCTACATATTCCTGTTTGCTTATGGCTCTCAGGTGATGCAAGGGGTGATTGAGGAGAAAAGCAGCAAAATTGTAGAGGTGATCGTTTCTACTGTGAGACCTCTGCAGATGATGGTGGGGAAGGTGATCGGTGTTGCCTCTGTTGGTATTGTGCAGTTTGTAATCTGGATGGTTTTAATGAGTGTAATATGGTCCATTGGGATATCTTTTCTTGGCGTTGACCTGACCAGCACCGTGCCGGCAGAAGAGCAAATGAAGTCCAATGAAATCCTCGGAGTAATCGCTGATGTAAACTGGACGCAGATTATACTGCTGTTTCTGTTCTACTTCCTAGGTGGTTATTTGCTTTACGGGGCGCTATTTGCAGCAGTTGGTTCAGCGGTAGACACGCCAGCGGATGCCCAACAGTTTATGATGCCAATCATGTTACCAATCATTATCAGTTTGATGGGCTTATTTCTCTTCGTTTTTGAGGAACCGAATGGAGGTCCAAGTTTTTGGCTTTCAATCATTCCATTTACCTCCCCAATCGTGATGATGGGGCGAGTAGGATTCGGAGTACCTGCATGGGAAATCGCATTAAGCATGGTGCTGCTTGTGGCAGGTTTCATATTTACGTTATGGCTAGCAGGTCGTATTTACCGCATTGGAATATTGATGCATGGCACCAAGGTTAATTACAAAGTGTTAGCAAAATGGCTGATGATGAAAAACTAGATGCCTTTATACAATATCTAGCAAGGGCAGAGAAGCGCGCAGATACTTCTGGTACGAAAAGCTTTCCGAAAGGAGAATAGAAAATTCAGCGCCCTCGATACAGGTCTAAAATTCGCTTTCTTAGAACGATGGTATACTTGGCATTAATCAACTGAGATTCGGCTCTGTTCTTATTATTGAGGCTCTCTAAATAGCTGTAGAAATCGGTATTACCGGTTTCGAATCTTTTCTTAATAAATTCAAAAGTGCTATTAAGTGCCTCATAGTTTTCTTGAGCGGTTTGGTAGGAAGTTTGGGCGCTTACCAGATCCAGGTAATCTCTTTGCGTGGCATTAGTAACATCCAGAACTGCTTGTTCCTCAGCAATTTCTGCATTCAAGAAACTTACCCGAGCATTGTCAACCGCATTTTGTCTCTGTAATCCATTGAGCAATGGAATTTGAATTGAGCCACCAATGTATTGGTAGTTAAAATTTTCGATCTGACTTAGATAGTCTCCTTCATTATTGGTTGAAAATTGTGAACCATATCCTGCACCCAAACCTATTGAAGGCCATCTGTTGGCCCTTGATTCAGACAATTGTAGGCGACTGGCTTTTTTAGCTTCAATAGAACTTTTAAGTTGGAAAGAGTTTTGCAATACTTCTTGCAACACGACATTATAGGGATCAAATTCGCTCAGTACATCCAAAGCCGTGGAATCCAGAGGATTTACCTTAACTGAAGAGCCATCGTTAAGTTGAAGAAGTTGAAGTAGTGCGAGCAAATCGCTTTGGTACTGATTTTCAAGGTTGACATTATTGAGACGCTCAGTCGCCACTTGTGACTGAAAATTGTAAACAGATTCAAGATCGCCGACACCCACAGATACGCGTTTCTTTTCTCTTTCATACTGTGATTCCAAAAAGGACAAAAATTGATTGGATACGTTTAAGTTCTCAAGATCAACCAGCACGTTTAGATAGCTTCGAATCACATTAGCTATAGTGAAGAGCTTGGAGTCTTCCAGCTGATAGTAACTTGATTGATATTCGTGCGATCTGCGATTCATCAGATGGTGATTCGCAAACGCATTGAAGACGTTCAAACCACCTGTCAATTCTGGGTTTGATTGACGTGTGGTCGCTGATACAAATCGACCAGACGCATTGTCAAATCGGGTACCTTCGACAATCGTATAGCCTCCAGAAATGCTGAAATTTGGAAGAAAATTGAAAAATGCTTGTCTTTTATTGGACTGGGCTGCTATCAGATTGTTTTGGTTCTGCTTGATAGTCAAATTCCTATTTACTGCAATTTCAATGCATTCATCAAGCGACAAAACCCGCTCTGTGTCTTGAGCAAAAAGGTGATATGATGTTTGTATCAGAAGAACGCAGCAAAAAAATCTCATGCTATTTTTCATTTCGAGAAAATACAAAACCAGCCGACCTACCAGGAGGTAAGGTCGGCTGGAGTATGTATGAAGAGTATTAGACAATCGCCTCCTTGGCGTTGATATTTTCAGATACAATCTGACCGTCAAATAAGTGAATTACCCGATGAGAATACTCGGCATCTACCGGGGAGTGCGTCACCATGATTACAGTGGTCCCGTTTTCATTTAGTTCGGTTAGCAGGTTCATCACCTCTTGGCCGTTTGCGGAATCAAGATTTCCAGTAGGCTCATCCGCCAAAATCAACTTGGGTCTGGCTACTACTGCACGTGATATGGCAACACGCTGTTGCTGACCCCCGGAAAGCTGCTGAGGGAAGTGATTTCGTCTGTGCATGATTTTCATGTGCTCCATTACCTCTTCTACTCGCTTTTTTCTCTCCGCTGAAGAGTACTTCAAGTAAATAAGCGGAAGCTCGATGTTTTCAAATACTGTCAGTTCATCAATCAAATTAAAGCTTTGGAATACAAATCCTATGTTGGCTTTTCTCAAGTCGGCCCTTTGTCTTTCCTTGTACCCTGATATTTCCAGATCAGTAAAATGGAACTCCCCTTCAGAAGGATTATCTAGTAGACCGATAATGTTCAATAGCGTTGATTTACCACAACCTGAGGGTCCCATAATGGCTACAAACTCCCCTTCTTTGATTTCCATATTTACCCCCGCGAGCGCAGTGGTCTCTATTTCATCTGTGTAGTAAAACTTCTTGAGTGCCTTGGTTTTGATGAGTGCTTTAGCGTTTTCCATAATTGTTACTGTTTGTATTTCTTATTTTGTTACTCTACTTAATTGCAGTGGTTACTTGATTACCAGAATATCTTTATCCTCATAGCTTTTATAAGATGATACGATGACCTTTTCACCCGGCTGAAGTCCTTCCACCACTTCGTAGTATCGCGGATTCTGCCTTCCTAATTTTATTTCTCTCCTTTCTGCAGTGGCACCGCCTTCCTCTACTACAAAGATCCAATTACCACCAGTCGTCTGATAGAAGCTACCTCTCGGTATTTGTATAGCAGTAATGTTTTCACTCAACTGAAGTCTTATTTGCAGCGTTTGCCCTCTGCGAATGCCTCCCGGTATCGTATCCATCGCCATATCTACTTCAAACAACCCATTATTGACCTCAGGATATACTTTGGTTATTTCTAAGCCGTAATCATTGCCCGCAAAAGGATAGGTTCCCTGAAGCCCTGCATATATCCTAGATATATAATGCTCATCAATGGTTGCACGCACTTTAAATCCGTTCAGGTCATCTATCTGTCCAATATTCTGTCCCGGTGCAATGGACTCGCCAACTTCAACATCTACTGTAGAAAGCCGACCTTCAATTGGGGCCTTGATATACAGATTTTCCAGATTTTTCTTGATCATCTCCAGATTGTCACGAGTACGTACAAGTGTAGCTTCCGATTGGCGGATCTGGGTAATAGATGCGATAGAATCAAATTGGTTAGACTCCACCTGAATTTCCCTATTGTCTACCAGGCGATCATGCTCTCGTTTCAGATTTAAATATTCTTGCTCAGAGATGATATTGTCCTCAAATAATTGCTTTCCACGTAGAAAGGCGTCTTTGGCTGCATCTATTTGATAGTCCAGTTGCAAGAGGCTTCTTTTTAGTTCAAACTGGTTTCTTTGCAAAGCCAGCTTGGTGTTTTCCACCTCATTGACCAAGCGGAATGCTTGGGTTTCTTCTCGCACAAAATTTTGCAAAAGCGCATTATTTGCCAGTTCTAGTATTGTATCACCTTTTTCTACCAAAATTCCTCCGTCATAGTGCTTCCTAGAGACCACCCCTCCTTCTATTGCATCTAAGCGTATTGTTTTGATGGGTAAAACATTGCCATCAACTGGGATAAATTCCCGGAACTCACCTTTATAAACCTCTGCAATATTGATCTTGCTACGTTCTACGTTGAGTTTGGTACCACCCCCACTTAGCAATAATTGATAAATCACGAAGATCAAAAGCAGTGCCCCGCCTGAATAAATAGCGATCCTTTTTATCGTCCACTTTTTTTTCTTGATTTTCCGATCCATAAATTTGGTTACTTAGGCTAAGGTGATCTGCAAGGTGCCAATAAAATGCCACTAAAAACAAACCGCTGAAAATCAAGTAATTAAGATTGATTCAGTAGCATCTTGGCGATGAAGATGTACAGTTTGATACAAAAAAATGTTCGATTTCGAACGTTTGTCTTTGAAGATTCAGGTCCTGGCTGAATTCAGTCCGTAAAACCGCATCAAATAAAGTGAAGCAGAGCAACTATATATTCAAAATGATAGTATTACTTGCATAGCAAATAGTAATTAAATCATCTTTGTGATCGATTTTTTAAGTCTTGGTTTCCCAACTACAACTTCAGCTAAACCCCTCCTTATATCTTCGAGATCCGCAAGTCAGCGATCTTGGTAGAAGGATCATCAAAGAAAGTATCCAGATGATCGACGAGATCGGTTTTGAGGCCTTTACTTTTAGAAAGCTTTCGTTTAAGATCAATTCCGTAGAGGCCTCAGTCTACCGCTATTTCGAGAATAAGCACCGCTTACTTACGTATCTTATTGCTTGGTACTGGAACTATCTGGAATACAAGATCAAATACGAAACACGCAATATTGTAGATCCTAAAAAGAAACTTAGTACCGCCATTAGATTCATCTCTAAAAGACTTGAAGACGATGATTTATTTTCGGGGATTAGCGAAAGTGCGCTACAGCGTATAGTAATTACCGAGTCAGATAAAACATATTTGACAAAAAATGTAGATTCTGATGATGATATGGGACTTTTCAGAGGATATAAGTCGCTCTGTGCCACTGTGGTTTCATTGCTTCAGGAGGTAAATCCGTCTTACCCATTTCCACATTCATTGATCAGTACTTGCCTGGAAGCAGCCCACCAGCAAGTCTTTTTTGCCCAGCATTTACCTACTTTGTCAGATCATGACAAAAGAAAAGACATTTATTCGCAGAACTTTGACTTTCTAAATACACTGATATCTAAAGCGATTAGCTAATGAATAATCAGCAGATTATAAGGTGCTTACAAGAGTGCGCTTCAAAATTGAAGCTGGACCTCAATATTGCCAGGTTTCAACACATCGATTCTACATCTCGGCATTACGAAGTTGAAGAGGTGTCGGAATTTCAGAGAGACCTGATTGAAGCTGCGAATGAGGCAGGAATGGTGCTCGTGGAAAAAAGCCTTGATCGGAGTACATTAAAAGAATTAATTACGGATAATAAGACGCCACTCATCGTGTTCATTGAGCAGGAGGGAGGTTTTTATCCAGCTTTTATCAAGCAAAAAAGAAAGAAAGTACTGCTAGAGTTTATCACTGACAATGCGGATCTCCAGGTGGTTGAGGCGGAAAATATCAGTAAATTCAATTTTTCTGTGACCAAGGAGGGTGAGATTTTCACACTTTCCTGTTTTGCATATCAGAGTTTTATGGGGGACGGTGAAGGGAAGCAAGTATCACCACTTCGCCGACTTTTTCAGTTGCTATCTGCGGATAAAAAAGACATTTTCTATGTGTACGTATATGCCGCTTTTATAGGTCTGGTGAGTCTTACCTTACCGCTGGGTATTCAAGCTGCGGTGGAGCTTATCTCAGGTGGGGTCGTAATTAGTTCCATCTATCTGCTGATTACCTTAATAATCATTGGTACGCTGGGAGCAGGTATTTTACAGGTTTTGCAGATTACCATTGTCGAATTTTTGCAACGCAGGGTATTTACCAAAGCGGCTTTTGAGTTTGCCTTCCGGGTTCCCAGAATCCAGATGGAGTCGGTGCTGAATTTGCACGTCCCTGAGTTAATGAACCGATTTTTTGATGTTCTCACCTTGCAGAAGGGTCTTCCAAAAATTTTAATCGACTTAAGCACAGGGCTGATACAAATATTTTTCGGATTGTTGTTACTCGCCTTTTACCATCCGTTTTTTGTGGTCTTTGGTCTGGGTCTTTTAGGGTTACTTTTTTTGATCTTCTTTCTCACCGGGCCTAAAGGTCTGAGAAGCTCAATAAAGGAGTCAAAATTTAAGTACAAAGTGGTATACTGGCTAGAGGAAATGGCACGGACCATCTACTCTTTTAAGTTAGCAGGTAATACCATGTTGCCCCTTCGTAAAACAGACTATTTGGTAAATAATTACCTTGAAAACAGAAGCTCTCATTTCAAAATTCTGATTTCTCAGTACTCATTCATCCTACTTTTCAAAGCGGTCATTACCGGTGGGCTACTTATTCTAGGTACCATCCTTGTGGTGCAGCGAGAAATCACACTTGGGCAGTTTGTAGCTTCGGAAGTGATCATCATCCTTGTGCTTGCCTCGGTGGAAAAGATCATTATGTACATGGATGTCGTGTACGATATGCTTACCGCAATCGATAAAATCTCTCATGTCACAGACTTGCCGCTGGAGCATCCTGGAGGTGTAGACATCCCTTATGCGCAGATTAAGGAAGGCTATGATGTAAAACTGGATAAAGTTTCCTACAAATATCCAGGGGCAAAAACACCAAGTCTTAAAAATGTTTCTTTGACAATCTCAAGGGGAAAATCGCTCTGTATTAGTGGAGGGAGCGGTTCTGGGAAGACTACCCTCACCAATATCATCGCAGGTGTACATCAAAGTTTTGACGGGATACTTACGTACAATGACTATTCCCTCAGGGATTTGGATAAAACCTTTATTCGAGACAGGATCGGAAAAAATGTATCGCAAGAAGACATTTTTGAAGGCACAATTCTGGAGAATATTTTGGTTGGAAAGCCTACGTCAGATCTACAGGATGCGCTTGATGCCATTCGTGAGGTAGGGCTGATTGATGAGATCAATAAGTTGCCCGACGGACTTCACACACAGGTACTTAGTGGAGGAAAAGGATTTTCATCCTCATTTGTCAATAAGCTCATTCTTGCTAGGTGCCTAGCCAAAAAGCCGGTTTTGCTCATACTCAATGACTTCTTTAACAATTTCACCAAAGGCGAACGTTTGAAACTTATCGAGCTTTTGACTGGGAAAACACACCGCTGGACTCTGGTATTGGTATCAAATGACCCGCTGATCATGGCGGCATGTGATAATGTGTTGTTCTTAGAAGATGGTGAGGCAAAAGCAGTAGGTACCTTTGAAGAACTCATTAAGATGGAAAACATTCTTAAGGATATTTATTAATGGAGAATGCAGATAAACTAGCAGAGTCACAACTCTATTCACTCAGGACACTCAAAACACCTGAAATTGGGAGGACCGTGGCTAAAGTGCTTTTAGGCGTGGTAGCCATTTTCATCATATTCTTGTTTTTTCCGTGGCAGCAAAACATTCGTGGCACAGGAAAACTCACGGCTTTGAATCCCCAAAATAGGCCTCAAATGGTGGAGTCTGCCATCGCTGGTAGGATTGTAGAGTGGAATGTGATCGAAGGAGATTTTGTGCAAAAAGGTGACACTATTCTCACCATCTCTGAAATCAAGGACAAGTTTTTTGATCCGGATATCGTGCCGCGGATGCAGGAGCAATTGGACGCAAAAGAAAACGCAGCAGTAGCAAAAGAAAATAAGGTTTCTGCGCTTAGAAAACAGATTTCTGCGCTAGAAGACGCACTCAGAGCCAAATCTTCCCAAGCGGTGAATAAACTGCGGCAGTCTGTATTAAAGCTAGAAGCTGATAGTCTGGCTTACCTTGCTGAAAAAGTAAATTTCAGCAATGCAGAAAGCGTTTTCGAACGTAATAAAAATCGGTATGATGCTGGCAATATCACGCTCACCAAGTTTCAGGAAATCGAAACAAAGTACCAGGCTAGTGGAGCGAAGCTTTTGAAGGCTGAGAACGAATGGTTGCAACGAAAGGCTGATTTGGCAAACGCCAATCTTGAGCTAGCCTCAATTGACGCAGAGTATGCAGACAAAATCAGTAAGTCTCAGTCTGAACTTAATGGCACACTTGCGAGCTTGAGTGAAACCAGGGCGGAAATAGCAAAAATGCGAAATGAACTTACTAATGTGGTAGTAAGACAATCGCAATATCAGATCATTGCTCCTCAGTCAGGTTACCTGGTGCAGGCGGTGAAAGCGGGAATCGGGGAGACCATAAAAGAAGGAGACGCAATTGCTACAATTTTGCCTGAGTCTGCGGATATGGCTTTTGAAATGTACATCAAAGCGATGGATATGCCTCTTATCAGTAAAGGACGGAAAGTGAGAGTGGAATTTGATGGCTGGCCGGCATTGGCTTTTTCGGGCTGGTCCAATGTATCCATTGGTACTTTCGGCGGAGAGGTGGCCATCATAGATCGGGTGGAAAGCAACAATGGACTTTTTAGAATATTGGTAAAACCAGACCCGGAAGACGAAGTATGGCCAGACCAATTGCGATTGGGCTCAGCAGCCAAAGGTTGGGTGATGCTACACGATGTGCCTATCTGGTATGAGATCTGGCGAAATATGAATGGATTTCCAGCTACACTCTACCAAGACGAGATACCCGGCCTAGGAGGTAAAGAAAAAAAATGAGGGCCCTCTTCTTCGGATTTTTGGTTGGCCTCAGTTGGGTTTCTCAAGGTCAAGATTCGCTGAGCAATGGTGATACCACCTTCCTTTCGCTGAAGCAGGTCTTAAAGATGACTGTCGCTTTTCATCCGGTTGTGCGTCAGGCAAACCTTTTTCAGGATGAGGCAGACGCAAAGCTCAGGTCCGCAAGGGGTACGCTAGACCCCAAACTTGCGCTCGATTATGATCTGAAAAATTTTAAGGAAACTGAATATTTTGACCTGCTCAGTACCTCATTGAAAGTACCAACACGGCTTGGTATTGACCCAAAAATTGCTTTCAATCGCCACCAGGGAGAATTTGTGGATCGTTCTGATCGCATCCCGGTAGAAAATGACTTTGAACAAGTCTCGATCGGTTTTGATCTTCCTATTGGCAAAGGCCTATTTTATGATGAGCGAAGGAACGCAATAGACAATGCCAAAGCTTTTGCCCAGATTGCTACTGCAGAGCAGATCAAGGAAATCAATAAAATATTGTTGACGGTGGTAAAAGACTATTGGGATTGGTATGTCACTTACCGACAGCTACAATTATTGAATCAAGCCATTGCACTGTCTCAAAATCTCTTTGACCGTACTTTAATCGATTTTGAGTTTGGGGAAGCTGCAGTGGTAGATACACTACAAGCAAAAATCAGCTTACAAAAACGTACAGTGGACTACAGGGTAGCGCAGGCTGATTATGCCTTGGCCAGATTGAATCTAGCAAAGCATCTCTGGTCGGAGGCGCTCGTACCCCTGGAAATTGCTGAGACAGTACTTCCTGATTCTGTGAGTCTTTTTGTCACACCAAGAGAATCTGAACTTGATGCCGCAATTGCCTTTGCAATGGACAACCATCCTGAAATCAACAAGCTGGAAGGAAAGCGTTCCATGCTAGCTGCAGATTTGCGATGGGCGAGGGAAAGTTTGAAGCCACAGGTGGATTTTTCTTACTCTTTTATCGATGCTCCAATAAGTCCGAATTTTGAATCGGAGACCATTGATTTTGGTGAGAATTACAAGCTAGGTCTGGATTTTTCATTTCCGATCCTTTTGAGAAAAGAAAGAGGGAAGCTACAGCAGACGAAACTCAAGATTCAGCGAAATGAATTTGATTTGGCGCAAAGCCAGCTAGTCATCCGAAATGATGTAATTGCAAGATTTACCCAAAGTGAGGCTTTCGAAGATCTTCTTGCACAGTATCTAGGTGTTTCTCAAAACTGGGCCCGTCTGCTTAATGCAGAGTTGATAAATCTCCAAAATGGCGAGGCAGATCTTTTCAAATTGAATATACAGCAGGACAAGTACATCGAGGCGCAGACAGACTACTACGACGCATTATTTAAATGGGAGAAGAGTAAAGCAGAGTACTACTACATTACTGGAGTGCCTTATTTAGGTCTTGAAGGGGTGTTCGATATTGTGAATAATCCTTAGTCGATTGTCCGTTTTCGGACGACTCTTTTTTCACTAATTTGCCCCTGAAGGAAAACGGTGCCATTTTTTTAGAATGGCACAGTTGTCGCCCTATTTGGTGCATCTCTTTAAAAAGAATTATTAAAAGCTGAGATAAATTTCTAAAAGGAAGATGGAAGAAGAAATCAATAAGATTCTGATCATTGATGATGATGAAGATGTATTGTTAGCGGCCAAAATGCTGCTAAAAAGGCACATTAAGGAAGTGGTAATTGAAAAAGATCCACGTAAGATCCCGTTTCTGCTTAATAATGATTCCTATGAAGTCATTCTCCTGGATATGAATTTTAGTCAGGATACTACGAGTGGCAAGGAAGGATTTTATTGGCTGGAGCAGATCAGAGAAAAAGATCCACAAGCTGTCGTTATTCTCATCACTGCCTTTGGAGATGTAGAAATGGCCGTCAAGGCCTTGAAAGCAGGGGCGACAGATTTTGTACTTAAACCTTGGCAGAACGAAAAACTTCTTGCAACGCTCTCTAGTGCAGCAAAGTTGAAAAAGAGCTACAAGGAAGTCACTCAGCTTAAGCAAACCAGCAGAACCTTGCAGGCGGATAGTAGCAGAGCTTTTAAAGACATTATTGGTGACAGTGCTGCAATAAAGAAAGTATTCAAACTCATCGATAAGGTCGCGGAGACAGATGCTAACGTTTTAATCTTGGGAGAAAATGGCACGGGTAAAGAACTGATCGCAAGGGCCATTCACCAAAAGAGCTTAAGAAAAGACATGCCGTTTATCGGCGTAGATATGGGTGCGATTACTGAGTCCCTTTTTGAGAGCGAGCTATTTGGACACAAAAAAGGCGCTTTTACAGATGCCAAGGAAGACCGGGCTGGAAGGTTTGAAGTTGCATCGGGAGGGACGCTCTTTTTAGATGAAATTGGAAACCTGAGCCAGCCCTTGCAGTCGAAGCTGCTCACCGCGGTGCAAAACAGAAAAGTGACCAGGATAGGGACCAATCATGAAATCCCAGTAGATATCCGGCTCATTAGCGCTACCAATATGCCCGTTTATGAAATGGTACAGGACAATACCTTCAGGCAAGATTTACTCTATCGCATCAATACCGTAGAAATCCATTTGCCGCCTTTGAGAGAACGCATGGAGGACATGGAGATACTGGCCAACCATTTCGTGAAGATGTATGCAGGCAAATACAGAAAAAGTATCAGCGGAGTGAGTGCCTCTACTGTAGGAAAGCTACAGAAATATCCGTGGCCTGGAAATATCAGGGAATTGCAGCACGCAATAGAGCGTGCGATCATCATGAGTGATAATTCACAGCTGCTGCCGGAGGATTTCTTCTTCCTGGCGCAAAAACCAGATGCCAATGTCAGTCTGGAACCTGATTCTTACAACCTTGACGACCTTGAGCGAAATATGATCCAAAAAGTGGTAAATAAGCACGAGGGAAATATTTCGCAAGCTGCAAAAGAGTTAGGATTGACAAGGGCTTCTTTGTACCGAAGACTTGAAAAACATGGTCTTTAAGTCCTTTCGTTTACAATTGCTAGCCAGATTTCTGGTACTCGTATTATCGATATTTCTTTTTGTCTACCTCTATTTCTCTGGGTCATACTTTTTTACGAAGTTCCTGGTACTTCTGCTTGTTCTTGCCCAAGGTTACTATCTCTACTATTTTTTGGAAAAATCCAATCGTGAGATAGTTCACTTTTTAGAAAGCATTCAATACGATGACTTTACTAATACTTATCCCGATCGGAAGACCAACACCAGTCAGGATCAGCTTTACCATGAGTTTAATCAGATATTGAAAAAGTTTCGGGAGATCCGAGCGGACAATGAAGCTCAACACCAGTACTTAAAGACGATCGTGCAGCACATTGGTATCGGCATTATCACATTTGATGCTGATGGCGAGGTGCAGATCATGAATACTGCGGCAAAAAGGCTGCTGGGAATGAAGATGATCAAAAACATCCGTCAGCTTTCCAGAACGCACCCTAACATGACCGAATCATTTTCTGAGCTAAAGACGGGTGGTCGCGACCTGATGAAAATCACTAAAAACGACGAGGAAGTGCAGCTAGCAGTGTATGCTATTGAGCTTTCACTTCGAGAAAAGCCTTTCAAATTGATTTCTCTCCAAAACATCCAGTCAGAATTGGAAGAAAAAGAAATGGAAGCCTGGCAGAATCTAATTCGTGTTTTGACACACGAGATCATGAATTCGGTAACTCCTATTTCGTCTTTGGCGGCGATGATGGAGACTGACTTAAGCGAATTTGTGGAGCGAGGCGCTAACCTTGAAGCCATTCAGAGTGACACGGTAGAAGACTTTTATCTTTCTGTAAAAACCATTCATAACCGAAGTGAAAGCTTGATCAAGTTTGTTTCCGATTTCCGAAACATGACACGGATCAAATTGCCCAATTTGGAATGCTACCAAGTGGAGGAAATCATTTCCCACGTTTTGCTCTTACTTAAACCGGATGTTGAAGCCCATAGCATCAATGTCAAGCTAGCTATAAAACCCGATCTTACTGTGAATATTGATAAAGAGCAGATAGAGCAAGTGATCATCAATGTGGTAAAAAATGCAATTCAGGCACTAGCTGCGGGGGAGAAAGACCAGAAGACGCTTACAATCTCCGCCATGCCCTACCCCACAGGTGGTGCTTACATCAGTATTGCCGATGATGGTACCGGGATAGAAGAAGAGGCGTTGAAGAAGATATTTATTCCTTTTTTCACCACCAAGAAGAACGGCTCGGGTATTGGATTGAGTTTATCTAAGCAGATCATGCGAAATCATGGTGGAAATATTTCGGCAAAATCTCAAATTGGAGAAGGCACTGAGTTTTTACTCAAGTTTGCCTCTTAAACGATAAATCGAATTAGGTCTATCTTGCTGCAAGAGGTCCTTAAGTATGAGATTTATATTCATCGTACAGGGAGAGGGAAGGGGACACATGACCCAGGGAATTTCTTTATCCCAGATGCTAAACGCACACGGGCATGAGGTGTGCCACGTGATCGTGGGTAAAAGCAGGAGAAGGGAACTCCCTGCATTTTTCGCTGAGCAAATTAGGTGTCCACTTACGCAAGTAAGTAGTCCCAACTTTGTGGCTGACCGAAAAAGTAAATCAGTAAGTCTTTTTAAGACACTGTTTTTCAACATGCTTCGGCTGCCGGTCTACCTGAAAAGCATTGACAAGATTGACCAGATTATCAAAGAGGAGCAGCCTGATCGTATCATTAATTTCTATGATTTTATTGCCGGGTTTTATTTCTTGATGAAAAGGTCTAGTGTTTCTCATGTGGCAATCGCACACCAGTTTTTACTTAATCATTCGGAATTTGAATTCCCTAAGGGGAAATTTTTTGATCGCTTCGCGCTTAAGCTTGGAAACAGGCTGGCAGGATTCAAAGCGGAAAAACTGCTCTGTCTTTCCTTTCAGTTTTACGAGGACGAAAAAGAGAAGCGAATATTTGTGGTGCCGCCTTTGCTGCGAAAGGAACTCGAACTGCAGAGAGTAGAGAGAGAAGACTTCTTTTTGATTTACATGGTGAATCATGGATATGCAGAGCAGGTAAGGGAGTTTCATCGCGCCCATCCGGAACTTCAATTGCACTGCTTCTGGGACAAACGTGGTGTTCCGGACCAACTCGTTGAAGATGAAACCTTGACTTTTCATCGCTTAAATGATACAAAGTTTTTGTCGCTGATGGCTCGGTGTAAAGGATACTTATCTACCGCTGGATTTGAGTCTATCTGTGAAGCCATGTATCTGGGTAAACCTGTGCTTATGGTTCCGGTACAGGGACATTACGAACAATTATGTAACGCAGTAGATGCCGTAAGGTCGGGGGCAGGGATTTCCAGCTCTACTTTTGACCTACAACTGCTGCTTGATTATCTTCCAAGGTTTAATGATGTGAGCAAAGACTTCAAATCATGGTGTAAAAGCACCGATGATACATTTCTGAAAAACCTTATCGATAAATGATTCTAAAATATTCAGATAATATTTTCAAGCAAGTTGGAGGAGTAATTCATTACAATCGGGTCAACATAGCCATCTATTCGCTTGTCTCTTTCGTAGCGGTGACACAATATGAGCTCGGAGAAGCCATTGGCTACCAACCCATTTCCTTTCCTGCTGTACCCATCACCCTGCTTGGAAGTGCTTTGGCCATTTTCCTCGGCTTTAGAAACAATAGCGCATATGATCGGTGGTGGGAAGCGAGAAAAATCTGGGGAGGAATTGTAAATACCAGCAGGACATGGGGGATGATGGTCACGACTTTTATTTCAGCCTATCGAGCTGAAACACAGCTAAGCGGACAAATAGTCAATGTAGCAAAAGAGGAACTGGTAAAACGACATATCGCCTGGTTGTACGCGCTGGTCATGCACCTTAGGAAATTCACCAATTGGGATGACCTGAATACCTTCATCCCAGAAGAAGAGGTTGTTGAATTGAAAGCATATCACAATAAACCTTGTCACTTACTGCACAAGCAAGCAGAGGAGCTACAGAAAATCCATGAAAATCAGCTAATTGACGATTTTCGCCACATAGAACTATCGGAGGTGCTAAAAGATCTTTATGATCTGCAAGGTAAAGCTGAACGTATCAAGGGCACGGTGTTTCCGTACTACTACAATTACTTCACTAAGGCGTTCCTTTGGCTTTTTGTGCTGTGCCTTCCTTTTGCACTTGCACCAATTATGGAATGGGGAGCCATCTTTATGTCCATTTCGATCTCTTTCGTATTTACTATTATAGAGAAGTCAGGAGCAATTACCGAAGATCCCTTTGAGAACAGGGCAGCTGACACACCAATCTCTACGATTGCCCGTAACATTGAAATTGATCTTTTGGAGATGATTCGCAGCAAAATCGTGCCTGCCCCTGCGGAAGTGAAAGTAGGCCGATTTGGAGTGCAATACATGGACTAAATAGATATGGACCGAAAAACATATCTAACTGCATTATATGGCCATCATTAGTAAAAAGAAGAAGATTTTTCCAGTCACAAAATGGCTCAGATCATACATTGAAAAGTATGATCGGGAAATGGATCTGCCCATTTACTACACAGACCTGATCAGGTACGATAATTCTATACCGCTTTACGACAATACAGGCAAGATAAATGTTGTCGAGAACCGTGAGGCCATGGAAAAGG
>JBCCLV010000036.1:0-33277 GCA_039026695.1 Bacteroidota bacterium | reverse complement strand
TTTTTGACCGACGTGCAACAAAAATGGTAAATAGCTTTTATGCATTGATAAACCTGAACTTTGGCTATTTTGCATTTTTTGATTTTACGGGACGAAACGACTGGTCCAGCGCACTAGCCACTCCGCAAAATGCGGATAATGTAAGCTTCTTCTATCCTTCGGTATCGGCTGCTCTGGTTCCTTCCGAATTAATTGAGATGCCCTCTATCGTGTCTTTTTTCAAGTTGCGTGGGAGTTGGTACCAGGTAGGAAATGATACTGGTCCATATCAAACTGCAGGGGTATTTGAAGCCAGTACACCCTATGCAGGACTACCAACTTTCACTGATCAATCTACAATTACCAACAGCGCCCTTCTTCCAGAAAAAAAGACTGCCACTGAGTTTGGGTTTGTTATTGGACTGCTCGATCAAAGAATCGACGTTGACTTTACTTACTACAACGAACTCACTGAAGACCAGATCATTACTTTACCTGTCTCCATCGCCTCCGGATATACCCAACAGGTTGTAAATGGCAGTAAAGTAAGATCCAAAGGGCTTGAAGTCATTGTGGGTGCAAATTGGATCAACCAAACAAATTTGAAATGGAATACGACTTTCAATTTTAGTAGAAACGTCACTTCCATTGAAGCGCTACCGCAGGGCGTAGACCGACTGACTTTGGCGTACTCAAGGGTTTATGATAACGTGAGCCAGACTGTGTTCTTTCAAGTAGAAGAGGGCGGTCGGGTAGGAGATATGTACGGAACTGGTTACTTGAGAAATGAACAGGGAGAATTCATCATCTCCGAACAGGGAACATTCATTGCTGACAACAGGCTGCAAAAGTTGGGCAATTATAATCCAGACTTCATGCTAGGCATGCAGAACAGTTTAGCGTTCAAAAACTGGACCTGGAACATGCTTTGGGACTGGAGGCAAGGTGGTATTCTGGTTTCCAGAACGCTAGCACTCGCTGCGGTAGGTGGTCAGCTAAAAGAAACCGCTAATCGTCCCGATGAGGGAATTGTGGCACAAGGGGTAGTAAGGGTAGGAGGAACGGATGAAAATCCTGTCTACGAACCTAATACCACAGCTATCTCCGCTGAGACATACTATCGAAATTTTTACGACCGCAACCACGAGGAAAATAATACCTACAACGCCGGCTATCTGAAGTTAAGGGAGCTTTCAATTGGTTATCGGTTCAGCGGTGGATTTTTTAAAAATGGACGGAGTTTAAACATAAGCATAATAGGAAGAAACCTATTTGCATTTTCAGAAATACCGCATTTCGATCCAGAACAGCTGGCAGTGCAAGGGCAGCAATTTGTAAATGGGGTAGAGGACATGTCCTATGCCACAACAAGGAGTTTTGGAGTTAAAATCGGACTGAATTTATGAAATTTAATAGCAGAAAAGGCATTTTGTACGCGCGACAATTGTCTTGGTCTCATACAATCAAGGCAATGCTCATAGGATTGGGAATGAGTACTATTGTTCTTTCTTGTACCTCTGATTTTGAGCGCATTAATACGAATCCCAATGCGCCTATTGAGGTGCAGCCGGGACTGCTATTGCGGCAGGTTATTTACGATTACGGAGAGGAAATGTCTTATGAGGGTTTTGTAGCGGGTAATTTATTAAGTCAGCATTTTACCATGGTTGATTTTAATCTATTTGATCGCCATGATCTCAGTGCTCCTCAACTAGGTGGCAATCCATGGCCAGTGATTTACGAAAATCTGCGAGACAATGAAATACTGCTGGGCCTATCGAGGGAGTCTACGGTCAATGCAGTTTATGAAGGACCTGCTCTGATCCTAAAAGCCTACATGAGCGCAGCGTTGACGGATATCTACGGTCCCGTGCCGTACTTTGAAGCCCTCGACGGAAAGTCTGGCAATACCACACCGCGATATGATGCTCAGGAGTCCATTTATCTCGAAGAGGGTGGTGTTTTAGACAATTTGGCCAAGGCAATCGAGATACTAAACGCTTACTCAGGTGTTCAGGTCTTGGAAGGGGATATCCTTTTCGATGGGGATCTCAATCAATGGATAAGCTTTGCTAATTCGCTCAGGATCAAATATTTAATTCGAATCTCCAACAGAATAGATGTAAGTACCGAATTGGCCGAAATCGTCCAAGCTGACCAGTATATCTCAAGCAATCAACTTAATGCGACTTTCGACTTTTCTGACAGCCAACCAAATACTTTCAGGATGGCGGTGCTCCGCGCAGGAGATTTCAATTTGTATGTAATGTCAGAAACAATAGAGGAGATATTGCAAACACTCAATGATCCTAGACAAGACATTTTCTTTCGTCCCACAGAGGCAGATCCAACTGCTTTTCTGGGTCTACTCAATGGTCCTGATGCTTCTGCCACGTCAATATCAGTCGCTGATTTTTCCTTGACCGGCACCATCTTCAGGGAAAATACCGGTGCGCTTAACGCAAACTTTATGACCGCCTGGGAAACCAATTTCCTTCTGGCTGAGGCAGCTGAACGTGGCTTGGTCAATGTAGATGGCAAAATGTTGTACGATCAGGCAGTGGAGCAAGCTTTCGAGTACTGGAATACACCAATTCCGGCAGATTATCTTACAGATGGAATTGCCGCATATGGTGCCCAAGGTGCAGATCCGATTGAGCAGATCATTACCCAAAAGTGGTTAGCAAATATCATCAATGGCTATGAAGGATGGATAGAGTACCGCAGAACTGGATTTCCGGTACTCAAATCAGTTTCCGCGAGTCTTAACAGCGGATTCGAAGACCAAATACCAACCAGGATGCCATACCCACCGGAAGAGGCAGCACTGAATGCAAACAACTATCGAGAAGCAGCTGAGCAAACCGGACAAAATAGCATCAATGCACAGGTTTGGTGGGATCAACCCTAATAAAGTAAATGATACCGAAGTTTAACATAGAGGTCTGGCAGTGGCTATTGATCATCGCAAGTGGCTTATTGATGTTGTTGCTTTCTCCTAAGGCGCAAAATGCAGCTCAGTTTTTTCGTGCATCCACCAAAAAAGGAGGAGAACCTCGATTATGGCTTCTTACGAGTAGCTTGGTCATCTCTTGGATTTTTGCCAAATCAATTACGAACGCCGCAAACCTGGGACTTAAGTATGGAATTGTGGGTGGAGTTGCCTACGCCACCTATTATCTCTCTTTTCTGTTTGCAGGTATCATCATTTATCAGCTACGCGAGAAGGGAGGGTTTCATAGTATCCATAATTTCCTGCAAACCCAGTTTGGGAGGTCCGCTGTGGTGATCTTTTCTGGTTTGATTGCGTTCCGGCTATTTAACGAAGTATGGTCTAACGCGATGGTGATTGGCTCTTATTTCGGAGAAGTAAGTTCTGGCCCTTACTATGCAGCTATTTTTGTTTTTACGTTCCTCACCCTACTGTATTCGCTGAAGGGTGGACTTAGCAGCTCGCTGTTTACAGATGCTATTCAAATGGTTTTATTTGGCGTTTTACTATTTGTAATTCTGGGTCTTCTGGTACCAAAAAGTGAAGGAATGCAGGCTTTGATCACATCCGGAAGCTGGAAGCTGACCCATGGTGTAGACCTTCTTTTGGTAGCGCTGATTCAGGCAATTAGTTATCCTTTCCACGATCCGGTGATGACAGATCGGGGATTTATAACTGATGCAAAGACCATGGTGCGGGCATTCGCTATTGCTGTACCTATTGGTTTTCTCACAATCGTGCTTTTCAGTTTGATTGGCGTGTTTGCAGCCCAGCAAGGTCTCAGTGGTCAAGCTGCAGTTTCTGTGGCCAATACATTGGGTGTGGGAGCTATGCTGCTGATGAATTTTATCATGATTACTTCTGCTTCATCTACCCTTGATTCTGCCTTTTCCTCTTTCTCGAAGCTCATTGTGGTTGATCTTCGATTGGGAAAGATGCACTTATCAAACGGCCGTCTGACAATGTTTGCTGTGACGCTGCTGGGAATAACACCCGTTTTTTTTGGACCAGAAATCTTAGACGCTACCACCATTTCAGGAACGATGGTAATCGGTTTGGCGCCTGTATTTCTACTCTGGAAATTTCGAGGAGGACGATACCGATTTCACGCAAGTGTGATCACTGGAATTTGCTTTGGAATTTGGTTTGCATCTGGTCATTACCCTAAATCCTGGTCTTTTGTCCAATCTGACTATGGCGCTCTCTTGTCCGCGAATACCTTTGGAACCATTGGTTGTTTTGTCATGTACTTTGTCGGAAGTTTGATCAGATGAGAAACGTCAAAGACATAGGAACAATCAAGGGAAGAGCCTTTCTATTTGGAGGTAGTTATAGCAACTACCAGTCTTTGACAAAACTACAAGCCATTGCAGAAGGGGAGGGAATCTCCCCAGCTAATATCATTTGCACTGGGGACATCATGGGCTATTGTGCTCAACCCAATGAATGTATTTCCCTGATTCGCGAATGGGGGATTCACAGTATTGCCGGTAATGTTGAACTCAATATCAAAAATGATGAGGACGACTGTGGTTGCAATTTCGCAAATGGCTCTCGGTGCGACATATTCGCCAGAAGTTGGTACCCTTTTATTCAAAGAACACTTCTCCCTGAGCACAAAGAATGGCTGGATACTGTACCAGAATTCATCACCTTTAAGTACGCTGATCTTCAGGGCCTTGTGCTTCACGGCGGGATAGAACATACCTCTCAGTATGTTTATGAATCTACCCCTTGGATTGAGAAAGAAAAGATCTTTAAACAGGCAAATGCCAGTCTGGTTGTAGCTGGACATTGTGGACTTCCATTTCACGACGAAAAAGACACTCAAGTTTGGCTCAACCCTGGTGCGATTGGGATGCCAGCAAATGATGGAACTACTCGTGTTTGGTACATGATACTTGATGATCAAGCAGGGGTTTCTTATCACCATGAGAGCTTTGAATATGCAAATGAAGAGGCTGCTGATTTGATCAAGGCCAATCGACTGCCGCTATCCTACGCAAAAACACTTACCAATGGAGTTTGGGACAATACCGATATCCTTCCAGAATATGAGTCAAGGTACCAAGGGATACCGATCGATTTTTCAAAGCCTAAACCCACACGATCTCAACCAACTAAATCTAAAAAAATGAGCGATAGTTACTACCAGAAAAAAGACCTAAAGCAGTTCGGAAACATCACTGAATGGCAAAAGGAATTGGGTGATGATTTCTTCAAATATTACGAAGGGGTATTTAAAGAAGGTTCCCTTACTACACGCGAAAAGGCACTGATTGCATTAGCAGTAAGCCACGCAATCCACTGTCCCTATTGCATAGACGCATATACCTCTGATTGCCTCAACATGGGAGTAGAAGAGGAAGAAATGATGGAAGCAGTACATGTGGCCTCTGCCATTAGTAGCGGAACAGTGCTGATACACGGGGTACAAATGATGAACCAGGTAAAAGACAAATTGATGTAAAACAGGTTTGAATCTAGTGTCAATGAAATGTGAATCATGGAAAAGTCTTTAGCCAGAAAGAAGCATAAGCTGGCTACACCGGAAGGGCAGATTGAAGTGCTTGGAGATTACCAGAGCCTAGGAATACCTTCAATGGAGGAGCAGTTGGCTGATTTAGGACAGTTTCCACTGAAGGCACGTAAAGTCGACATATTCCAGGTCAATGTAGGTAAAATGTGCAATCAGGTATGTACACACTGCCATGTGGATGCAGGTCCTGGGAGGAAAGAGATCATGACGCTGGACACCATGAAGGAAATTGTGGAGGCGGTTGCAAAATCAGATGCCACCAAGGTAGACCTTACGGGTGGCGCACCGGAGATGAATCCCAATTTCAATTGGTTTGTAGAAGCCCTCTCTGAGCTGGGGATGAAAGTCTTGGTAAGATGTAACCTCACGATTATTCGCGCGCATCCCAAGTATTACTATTTACCCGAATTTTACAAGAAGCACAAAATCAATGTGGTTTCTAGTCTTCCCTATTTTACGGCAAAGCGTACCGATGCACAACGAGGCGATGGGGTTTTCGAGAAATCAATAGAAGCGTTGCAGCAATTGAATGCCGTAGGGTACGGTAAAGGCGATCCGGATTTAAAACTTGACTTAGTCTACAACCCTGCAGGTGCATTTCTGCCTGGAAACCAAGAGGCACTGGAGCATCAATTTCGCCGCAAGTTGAAAGACTATGATATCGTATTTGACCAGCTCTTTGCCATTACCAATCTACCCGTAAGTCGATTTCTTGAATTTTTGGTACGTTCTGAAAAGTACCAAGACTACATGGATGAGCTAGTGAATGCTTTTAATCCCATGGCAGCCTTGGATGTAATGTGCAGGGATATGATCAGCATCGGGTGGGAGGGACATGTTTATGATTGTGATTTCAATCAAATGTTGGAGTTAAAGGTCAATGGACCACAACACATTCGTGACTTCAATAAAGCTGATCTTCAAAATCGAGAGATCATCCTCAATCAGCACTGTTACGGCTGTACAGCGGGGGCGGGTAGTAGCTGTGGTGGCACCACTACCAAGTAAAAGGTGCAAGGCCAAGCTGGTTTAAGGTAATTGTAATGAAGCTAAAAGACCTTTCAAGTACAAAGCTGCTCTGCGGAGCTTAATGGAAAAGAATGTAATCTACTTTCTGCCAATACCTCTTCCTGGAGCATTTTCAAAAAACCTTAGTTCAAGAGGTATTAACCATTGCTTAACAATCTGGAATGCATTGAAAAATTGAGTGTAGGCCACCATTTTGCATCATTTATCAAAAGCTAATTTTTTTGGTGTGTGATTCACAATTATTTCATAATATAGATGTCTAATTCTAATCGAGAGAATTACAAAACTTGTCTTTTTCAGTCCATTGTTAAGTTTGTTCTTTAGTCCTTTGCACGCTGAGACTAGCTGCTACTAATCGCTAAAATGAATCTAAATCTTTTTCTAGATTGGTTTACCAACGCCGAGTTTTCGAAAGACGCTATTGAGTATAAAAAAGCGAGGATGCTCGTTCAGTGCTCCTTTCTCACAAGCCTTTTCTCCTCTACTTACCTCTTATTAAGCATATACATTGAATTCAATGCCGGGATTTATTGCATGATTTTTAATGTGCTGGGCTTTTTGCTACTTCCATTTTTACTAAAAAGACCAGTAGATCTAATTTTTGTAGGAAACCTCTTCATTTTTCTGGGCGCATTGGCGATCAGCATCATCGTGTACTATTCTGGCGGAATATGGTCTCCCACACTTTTTTGGTTGGCTGCTGTGCCCGTACTTGCTGCTTTCTTGGTGTCGCGGAAGTCGGCAATTTCATGGGGTGTATTAATGTACCTCTTGACAATGTTTTTTGGCATAGCTGAAATCCAAGGAAAAGTCTTTCCAGTCAATTACAACGAAAATTTCAGAAGCATTTTTTTGGTCGTTTCTGCCTCTGGCTTTTTATTGATTATCCTACTGATTGCCGTAGTTTTTGAGCTAAGTACCCGAAAGGCAGAGAAAAGACTAGCGATCGCAAATAAAAAGATGTCAGAAGTCAACAGCGAGAAAGACTACATCATCCAGATCATGGCGCATGATCTAAGAAATCCTCTGCACATCATAAAGTCTTGGTTGGATATTTTGAAAGAAGATGAAAAGCAGGTAGAGTCTCCCATGGAAGTATACATAATGATGGATGATTCAGTAAAAAGGTCACTGCGATTAATTGACAAAGTCACAAAGATCGGTGCGATTGAGCAAGAAAACCTTCAGGTGGTTCTTGAAGAGTTAGACATAAAAGCGCTGATTGACGACACCATAGAAGTGCATCAAACTCATGCAAAGGGAAAAGGTATTTCACTTATCAAATCATGGAATAAGGAGTCTTTTATGGCAAAGGTCGATTCCACTTACTTCGCGCAGATCGTAGACAATTTGGTGTCTAATGCGGTGAAGTACACACGTAAAGAGGGGAAAGTAAATGTGAGCTTGCAGAAGGTTGAGGACCAGATTGAGTTGCGTGTACATGATGAGGGACCCGGTATCAGTAAGGATGACCAATCCAAACTATTTAAAAAATTTAGCAGACTGAATGTGAAACCTACAGGCGGCGAGAGCTCAACAGGTGTCGGGCTATTTCTCGTAAAAAAATATGCCAACCTGATGAATGGTGATATTCGCTGTGAGAGTGAGCCGAAAAGGGGTTCTACATTTATCCTTTCTATTCCTGAAATTTCCAATTGATGAGCAAAAAAGTAATTATTCTAGGTGGTGGGGTAGCCGGTATGTCGGCCGCTCACGAACTAATTGAGCGAGGGTATGAAGTACATATGTATGAAAAGCAGCCTGTATACGTCGGGGGCAAAGCTCGGAGTGTTGATGTGCCCGATAGTGCGCAGGAGGGCTATTTGCCACTCCCTGGCGAACATGGTTTTCGCTTTTTTCCTGGATTCTATAAGCACATAACCGACACCATGAAGCGCACCCCTTTTCCAGGGAACAAGCATGGAGTCTTTGACAATTTGGTGCCTTCGGAAAGGGTGATGATGGCCCGCTTTAATGCAGCGCCTTTGCAAAATATTGTGAATTTTCCCAGATCATTGGCAGATCTTAAAGTAGCCATCCATGCTTTTGTAGATTCTGGCACTGGGCTCACAAAAAAAGATGGAGACTTCTTCGCATCCAAGCTTTGGCAACTAGCTACAAGCTGCTACGAGAGAAGAAATAGCGAATATGAACGAATTGCTTGGTGGGATTTTATGGACGCTGACAATCAATCTGAGGCATATAAACAGTACTTTGTAGGCGGCATTACCCGCACCTTAGTGGCGGCCAAACCCAAGAAAGTAAGTACCAAAACCGGTGGTGATATTCTACTTCAGCTACTTTTCTTGATGGGAGATCCTGCTACACATGCCGATAGAGTCCTCAACGGACCTACTAATGAGGCCTGGCTCTACCCATGGAGGGATTATCTGCTGGAGAAGGGCGTCCAGTACCATCACGACATGGAGCTTTCAGAAATTAAAGTGGAAAATGGAGCTATTTCCTCTGTGATGGTACAAGGGAGTGGGGGTCAAGAAGAGGTAGAAGGAGACGAGTATATTTTTGCTATGCCGGTAGAGCGAATGGCGCCAATGCTATCTGCACAGGTTTCTGCACTAGATCCCACCTTAGATTTTATAAAGCCTCTGGCGAAAGATACCGCCTGGATGACAGGTATTCAGTTTTACCTTAATGAGGACGTAAAAATGGCTAAGGGACACGTCATGTATACTGACTCGCAATGGGCATTAACCTCTATCTCACAGCTGCAATTCTGGGATGGTTATGAGATTAGTAACCATGGAAATGGTGAGGTAAAAGGAGTTCTATCGGTAGATATTTCTGACTGGGAAAATCCTGGGTTTAACGGAAAGTGTGCAAAAGACTGCACGAAGGAGGAGATCAAGGAGGAAGTTTGGAAGCAACTTAAAGATAGTTTGATCACGGATGGTAAAAGTCTTCTGTCCGATGATATGCTGGTGAATTGGTACCTAGATCGAGATATCGTTTTTGGAAAAGACTTTAAAACTGCCAACGAAGAACCACTTTTAATCAATAGGGTAAATACCTGGTCTTTGCGCCCAGATGCATTTACCCAAATCCCCAATATGTTTTTGGCTTCTGATTACGTAAGGACATACACGGATCTGGCTACCATGGAAGGTGCCAATGAAGCCGCTCGGCGAGCAGTAAACGCAATCCTGAATAAAGATGGAAAAAAGGATTTCTGCAAAATTTGGAACTTACACGAGCCTGCAATTTTAGCGCCTTTCAGGATGCACGATCAAAAGCGATGGAAAGAAGGTCTGCCCTGGAAAAATGCTATTTGAAATATGTTTAAAGGTCTGACTAAGCCTGAGCGGGTCAGGACGTTTTGGGTGCTGGGCTGCATGGGACTCTCTATTTTGGTATTGGCAGTCGATGCAAACCTGGGTGAAAGCCTGATTACAGCTGAGATTTGGGGTTATGGTTTTTCGGCATTTTTTCTGGCGCTTGCATTTGTGCTAAATGACCAGTTGCTAAAGAAGCTTTTTCTTTTTGCAATCCTTGCAGGCTTTTTTGAGTTGCCTGCCGATCATTACTTGGTTGGGGTTACTAAGACTTTGGTCTATCCGCAAAATCAAGCAATGATATGGTCATCGCCGCTTTACATGCCTTTCAGCTGGTCTGTGGTTTTGGTTGAGTTTGGATATGTGTCCTGGTTTCTCTTAAAGAAGCTAAAGCCTGTGGCTGCTGGACTTTTATTGGCTTTCTTAGGAGCTTGCCTGGTGCCACTTTATGAATATTGGGCCATCTCAGCCGGATGGTGGCACTATGAAAATACCAAGCTTTGGGGTTCAGTGCCATTTTACATTATAATCGCAGAAGGTTTGCTCATGATTCCCGTTCCCTACTTTATCTCAAAGCTTGAAGAAAGCTCTCTGTTCAAGGTCGCTTTTTTTGCTCTTTTGGAAGGACTTGTGATGTTGATCGCTTGCCTCATTGCCATTCAGTTAGTGTGATAGCAAGGTTGTGAGGAATTCACTTTGGACAATTAAGATTGAATAAATCACTTAGGATCCTACACAAACTCAACTGGAGTGTGAAAATTGTAATAGAAATTACTCTGAAATAGCCATGCAACAAAAGGACAAGAAAGTCTCACAGATCTTCAAAATCCAGATAAAAATCAAGTCAGAGCAATAAAAAAACCCTAACCGTCAAGGAAAGGGTTTCTAAAATTTTAAGAAACTGTTACTCGGAAGGAGGTAGAATCACGGCATCAATTACGTGAACTACGCCATTGCTGGCTTCTACGTCTGCCATCACCACATTGGCATCATTGACTTTCACCCCGTCTACTGTTGAAATGGTTACAGTTGCTCCATTTACGGTTTCTGGTGTCATACCATCTGTAAGGTCAGTGGATAGTACTGATCCTGACACAACATGGTAGGTCAATATTGCTACTAACTGGTCTTTGTTTTCTGGCTTCAATAGCTCATCAAGCGTACCTTCTGGAAGTGCTGCAAAAGCATCATTGGTCGGTGCAAAAACAGTGAAAGGTCCTTCACCCTTTAGTGTCTCTACCAAGCCTCCTGCTTGTACAGCTGCTACTAAAGTAGATAAGGATTCGGTTGCAATTGCCAAATCAACAATATCGCTTGCTTGCTCTTCCTCAACAGCAACTTCTTCTGCCGGAGGCGTCTCAATGGTTTCTGAATCAGCAGTATCCTCAGACGATGAAGAACTTCCCGCACACGAAATGGCCACCATTCCTAGTGCGATCAAGAAATAATTAATTTTTTTCATAGTTGTATTTTTAGCAAGTAACCACCTTTTTGAAAAGATGTTTTTTTGGTGACAGAAACCTTGCTGTTCAAAACACTGATTGATGCCTCCGAGACGTTTGGTGAGCAGGGCTTTCCAAGGGCTTCACATTAAAAGTCAGCAAAAACAAATAGATAGATGTCCAGTTAATGCGTGTATATACATTTATATTCATCAATCTATTAATTCCAAAATTTAACTAACTATGAAAGGATTAAACTCACTCACTATTATTGCAATCTTTGCAGTACTTATCTCCTCTTGTGCAGGAGGGTCTGGAAAGGAAACAGCCTCTGAGGATACAGCAGAGGAAGCAACCGCAGAAACCTCCGATGTAGCGGGCACTTTTACCATTGATACCGATGTTTCTGAGGTGGCCTGGAAGGGAGAGGTTGCTGGCGTTTATGGGCATAATGGTGTGATTAACGTTCAAGAAGGCACGTTTACTGTAGCAAAGGGTATGATTACCTCCGGTGAAGTAGTGATCGATATGGCCAGCATTCAGCCATTAGACACCGCTTCTTACGAGGCTAGTGGAAAGACTCCTCAAGATTTAGTGGACCACTTAAGTACCGGGGACTTCTTTCTAGTGGAAGAATTTCCAACAGCAAGCTTTGTGGTAAAATCTCATACTGGTAGCCAACTGGTAGGTGACCTTACCATCAGGGGAAATACCAATGAGGAAACGGTGGATATTTCTTCGCTAGAGATCACCGAAGGAGGATTAACAGGGGCAGGGATACTCGTATTTGATCGCCAGAAGTATGATGTGACTTGGGAACACTACATTCAAGATTACGTGCTTTCTGATGATATAGAACTAACATTAAATATTGTCGATGGAAGCAGCGCATTGTAATCGATTACGTTTTTTAGAGTCAAGATTTTGGACGGTAGGATAAGAAAATTAGATCCTAGCTTCCAGAGTCTTGACTTTTTTTGATCTCGCTTCATGCTATGTCACTTTGCAAGAAAGAAAGTCATTCAGACTTTATTGATAATTTGATCAACTTCCTAGCTACTAATGCCCAGATTATTTTGATCTCTCTATGAAAGCGTTGGTCCTTTTAGGAGGAAAAAGCACCCGAATGGGTAGAGAAAAGCACAACTTACTGGTGCAGGGAGAGCCTATGTACCTGAGGCTTTACAGACTTGTAACAGAACTTAGTCTTCCATGCTATTTATCGGTAAGTCTTGAACAAGTTCCTCAATTTGAGGAAAAGCCGAAGGATTTTCAGCTGTTGGTAGATCAAGAAAAGGGGATTGGACCTATTGGCGGGATCCTGTCAGCGATCAATGAGGATGACCAATCAAGTTGGCTGGTTGTTGCCTGTGACCTGGTACAAGCACAATCTGAAACCCTTAAATATCTGATAGATTCAGACAGCATAAAACACGATATCATTACCTACCAGCAGCATTCCAAGCCATTTTTTGAAACAACTTGCACCATTTACCAACCCAGCAGCTTTTCTACCATCCGCAGACAGGTGTCATTGCGAGAGTACAGTTTGCAGTCAGTATTACGATCTCTTCGGGTAAAAACCATTACCCCAAAGAGTGACAATGAACTAAAAAATGTGAATCGTCCCGAGGACCTGTAAGTGACCTAAGCTAAGAAGCTTATCAACCACATAAATTGAACTCTCTACGTTAAAGGTTTTGGGCCAACATCCAAGTCAGAAACTATTACGTTTCATCATTTGTATTGATTGAGTTCTTAGTTCAATATTTTAACTTGCTGGTGCAATTCTTTCCGGATTAGGCCTAAGTGTCTCTTTATGAAAGCATTTTTTTCGCTAACGCTCATACTCTGCTCTTTTTTGGTTCAGTCACAGGTGGCCGGATGGGAGATTTTTGCTGACACCAAATCCAAGTGGCAGTGGGTGGAGGAGCTTGGTGCTGAGGTACAAATCCCGACTTTCGACAAAAAAGTAAAAGAGCTGGAAGGTAAAGTGGTGACACTTACTGGCCATTATTTACCGTTGCAGCTACAAGGAGACCGGATCATTATATCAAAGTTGCCTTATGCTTCCTGTTTTTTCTGTGGTGGTGGTGTAGGTCAAGAATCAGTTGCAGAGGTGGTATTTAATTCGGTCCAGACGCCATTTAGAGCAGATCAGCTTATTACTGTGAAAGGTAGATTGAGACTGAATCGAGATGATTTTGAGCACCTTTCCTTTATCCTGGAAGATGCAAAAGTGATTTTACTTTAATAATACAAATACATAATGGATCGCAAGCCTGTACATATTTTAACCGGTTTTCTAGGTGCCGGTAAGACAACTTTTCTTAATCACTTTATCAAGGATTTGCTGCCTCAAAGAATCTTTGTGATTGAGAATGAGTGTGGCGAAACCAATGTAGACGGTGCTTTGGTCATAGACGGTGTAGAAGAAGTAGTTGAGCTTAGTGCAGGGTGTTTGTGTTGCTCTTTAGCGGATGGTCTTATTGAAATCCTGGAAGAAGCATACAAAAGACGCGAAGAATACGACCGGATTGTTATCGAAACTACCGGGATCGCGGATCCCTCGTCTATTGTTCAGGTGTTCCTTGAAAATCCAGCAGTGGAGAAGGCATTTGAGCTGGAGCAGGTCATTTGCCTTGCGGACGCTGGACAAGTAACCAATTGGCTTGATGAGGCAGAGGAATCCTTACGTCAGATAGCTGTGGCAGACGTGTTGCTACTCAATAAAGTTGACACAGTAAGTCCTGAGAAATTGTATCAAACGCAAGAAACCCTGCAAAATATCAACCCTCACGCTGTGCTTTTTAAAGGGCAGGACGGGCGATTTCCGGTTGCAGACATACTCGCTGTTGGAACTACCCGGCCAGAAACTGTGGAAAAAGCCAATGTGTCAGCGCATCACCATCATGAGCACGATCATGCGGATCATGGAAACAACAGTCATAAGATTACCACCTTCACGCTGACCTTTCCAAGGCCACTTGATTTGGAGAGCCTCCAGATGGACCTCAATCGTATCGTACATCTTTACAGGGAACAAGTGTATCGAGTAAAAGGCTTTATTGCCATTCCCGAATATCCAAATCGTGTGATCTTACAATCTGCAAGAAGCGCCTTTGTAGTAACTGACGGCACTCCGTGGGAGGATACGGAAAACCGTGCAGGAAAGCTTGTCTTTATAGGCAGGGGACTGCAGAAAAAGGCTTTCGAGAAAATGTTCAACCGACATTTAGTGGCGCTAACCGCTTAAGATCAAAAGGAGATCTCGGCGTATACTTCTTTTGAGCTCCCACAGGTAGGGCATTGATAGTCAGCAGGTATGTCCTGAAAGGAAGTCCCGGCTGGCACTGCCGCGGCGGCATCTCCGTATTCTGAGTCGTATACAGTTTTACATCTACCACACTGGTATAGTTCTTTACTTACACTGTCTTGTATAAGCTTCACCCTTGGAGAAGTGTGAGTAGATTCATTCATGTTATCAAAATACAGTAGGCAGAGCTCCACAATTAGTGAGGTAATTACCGTTTTCGGGACATCACTTGCATAGACACTGTATTCAGTGGCGTTAGCATTAAAATCTTTGCTGTAAAGCAAGTTGTAAGTATCTAAGTCTGCATCTTCGTTATTTTTCTCTATGACAATGGAGGTAAATAACGTGATGTCATCGCTGGTCTTGATGGTAAAAGTGAGGCCATAAGTACTTACATCCTGCTGGTCTAGCTCTCTTACCAAGTACATCTTAAGCTCTAATGCTTCTTGGTCCAGCGCTGGTAGATGCCAGTTCAGTTCCAGAGCGGAGTGTCTCATGTTCATTCCTGATCGGCCCATGAGCTTTTCCCAACCGGTAAGATTTTTTTCACTTATACCCTTGATTATAAATGATTTCCAAGGAGTCAACGAAACCTTTCCTACGTCTGTATTTATGCACCTTTCCATCATTCCTTTAAGGGTAGAGATGCTGTACTCATTGTTGCGCCAGTATAGACCTAACCAATATTTGTCTCCATCCATGCGATTGATCCCTTCGTAATATGGAAAGGGGGTTTCCGGTAGTATTAAATCCTCTGTGACCGGTTGGGTATTCATTTGCACCTCGGAGGTGAGATAGTCAAAGATCTGCTTGAAGCTAATGCTGCTATGCTCAGAATACAGCTGCTCTACGGCCTTTGCTACATCTACCAGATCCTCGGAATAGACAAAGAGTGGCATTTGCCAGGGAGATTCCTGAATAGAGCGAAATCTCAGATACACATACCAGTAATTTTCCTGATTGGAAGCAATAAAATTGACTTGTCCTGTGAAAAGCGGTACCAAACTTTGCGACGGATCTACAATGTTTACTCTCAAGGTGGCGCGATAATTAAATCCGTCAAGGATATTTTGATAGACATGTGATGCAAGCCACTGCTTGGAAGGTAAAATATGCTGGGCAACATATGAGCTGGAGATGTTTTGGTAGTGAAAAGTATTCACTTCATACTCCATTCCTATCGATTCAAAAGTCTTATCGAGAATGTCTTTATCTCTTTCTGTGATTGGAAGGAGAATGTCTTGTCTGGATCCAAAGTGAATGTGCTCAGCACCCAATTTCTCTGCAACAAGGAGTATTCGTAAAAAGTCTCCTGGAGAAATGATACCTCCTTTTACAAAAACCCGAATCAGTTCTTTTACCTTCTTTATGCGCATTTCTCTTACCACAGATCTAAGCAGAAACCAACTCCTGATCGATCATTCGCTTTACTTCTGACTTGCAGCTGCCGCATCCTAAACCAGCTCCCGTTGCTTCACACAGTGAATTTAATTGCAAGTGACCTTTCTGCATTGCATCCTGCAGATTTCCTTCTCCTACATTGTTGCAAGCGCATACTAAGCGGCCTTTTACAGGTTCCTGTGTCTTCCCTGAGCGCAAAAGCTTTAGACGCTTCTCCGAAAGCTCAGTTTCACTATCAATTAGCTCTTTAAATTCTGCAAACTCAGCTTTATCACCCAGCAATATACATCCCACCAGCTTATCGTTCTGAATAATGCACTTTTTGTAATACAGTGCGTCACGATCCAGAAATGTAATCTCGTTGAAATTTTTGCCTTGAGATGGGATTGAAGGCAAACCCACCGAGCATAGATCTAAACTAGGGAATTTTAGAATGTTCATCGGTTTGGTACCCTCATAGCAACTCGACGGATCGCCAGCCAGGTACCTCGCACATATATCTGCTTGCGCCTCAGCCGCTGCTGTAATCCCGCTCAATTTTTTTCGATGTTCCGCAATTTCACCAAGTGCAAATATGTCCGGATCAGAAGTCTGTAAATAGTCGTTTACGATCAAGCCCCTTCCGCAATCTATCTGAGCTTCTTTTGCTAGCTCAATGTTAGGTTTTGTACCGATTGCGTAAACGGCTGCATTGGCATTTATACTTTTCCCGCTTTTGAGCTGAACATTTAAATGAAGAGGCTGTGTTTCGGATATGGATACTACTTCATCTGCGGTGTAGATCTTTACGCCTAAGTCTTCAACATATTCACGAAGCATCGCACTGGCCACAGGGTCTAATTGCCGTTCCATCAGTCTTACCCCACGTTGTACAATAGTAGATCTAACCTGTATCTCCGCGAGAGCAGCAGCAAGTTCAAGCCCAAGTAGCCCTCCTCCGATGATCAACACATGGCTATCTTCACCCAGTAATTTTCGCAAGTCATCGGCATTTTCTCGATCCCTCATGGAAAATACATTAGGTAGGTCTAGCGGTGCATTCGGAGGTACAAATGCACGGCTGCCAGTGGCCATAATTAATATGTCGTAGGCGTGTTTTCCACCACTACCATCAATAACTTGCTTTTTGGATCGGTCTATTTGTACAATTGGATTTTCCGAATGCAAGTGAATAGATAAGTTCTCAAGCTCCTCCGGTTTGTACTTCACTAAATCCTTCCATGCCTTGCTGTCATTGACATAATCAGGGAGGAGTACACGATTGTAAAAGGGCCACTTTTCCTTTGAGAAGACGTGGATTTCGTCCTCTTTATTAAAGTCACGGTAAGTATTGATAAACCTGAACGCAGCTGCGCCAGCTCCTATCACCACAATTTTTCGGGCAGGTATACTGTATTTTGATACCTCTACCGCAGAAAATTTGTATCCTGGTTGTTTTGATTTTGGATCTATCCGGTCATCTGTAAGATTGTTTGCTCTGCTGAGGTCTCGGGACAATGTTTTTCCCCAATGCATGGGAAGGAATACGACTCCCTTTTTGATTCTATCTGTAATCTTGGCCGCTACTTGAACTTCACCACGTGCACTGGTGACCGTCACCGGATCTCCATCTTGTATGCTACGCAATTTGGCATCTAGGGGATGGATTTCGAGAAAAGGCTTGGCAATGTGTTTCTTAAGTTTTGCAACTTTTCCTGTTTTGGTCATGGTGTGCCACTGGTCACGAACCCTGCCTGTGGTGAGCACCAAAGGAAACCCACTTGAGGTTTTTTCATGTTCATTTTCAGGTGCAGAAGCGTGTATAAATGCGTTCCCGGATGGAGTTAGAAATTTTCCATCCTCAAAAAGTCGAGGTGTACCTTGATGATCTGGGCTGGGAACAGGCCATTGTATTGATCTTGCAGATTTAAGCTTAGGGTAGGAGAGACCCGATATATCTATGGGAGTGTTTTTGGTCAATCTTGTATATTCTGTGTATATATCTTCCGGCTGCTCAAAATCAAAGCCGTGAAAGCCCATTGCCTTGGCAAAATGCATGATGATCTCAGCATCCGGGCGCGCAGCTCCAGGTGGATCCAGCACTTTAGGTAGATGTGTGATCCGACGTTCAGAGTTTGTCATGGTGCCCTCCTTTTCCAGCCAGGAGGCCGCTGGCAATACCAAATCAGCGTATTGGACTGTATCGCTCTTCTTTGAAATATCCTGCACGATTACAAATCTGGCTTGTTTGAGCGCTTCATCTACCAAACGTGCATTGGGCATGCTTACGGAAGGATTGGTACAAATGATCCAGATGGCTTTCATCTTTCCAGACTTTAAGGACTCATACATCTCGGTGGCTGTGAGCCCCGGTTTTTCTTGTATTTTGTCAACACCCCAAAAGTCTGCGACCTCTTGTCTGTGTAATGGATTGGCCAGGTTTTTATGTGCCGCCAGCAAATTAGAAAGCCCACCGACTTCTCGTCCTCCCATAGCATTGGGTTGCCCTGTAAGCGAAAAAGGACCATTGCCTGGTTTCCCGATTTTTCCGGTGATCAAATTTAAATTGATAAGGGCCAGATTTTGATTTACACCAGCTGTACTTTGATTGAGCCCCATCGCCCACATACTGAGAAATCCTTTTGCGCGTCCTATCAGCCGTGCTGCGGTGATGATGTCATCAACCGGGACTTTACAAATGGCAGCATACTCAACCAGTGTTCTCTTTTTGACCTCCTTTTGATAATCTCGAAAACCATCTGTGTGTTTGTCAATGAATTCGGGATCGACCATCCCTTGATCAATCAAGTACCTTCCTATGGCATGGAATAGTGCCAAATCAGTGCCCGGATCTACTTGAAGGTGTAGATCCGCAAGATCGCAAGTGTCGGTTGCCCGTGGATCCACGACGATAATCTTTACGTCTGGATTTTCTTGCTTATGCTTCTCAATTCTTCTGAATAGGATCGGGTGGCACCAGGCAGGGTTTGCCCCCGAAATCAAGATACAATCAGAAAACTCTATGTCTTCATAAGAGATAGGGACTGCATCATCTCCGAGGGCTTCTTTGTAGCCAACTACGGCGGAACTCATGCATAGACGGCTGTTTGTATCGATGTTATTTGTGCCTAGAAAGCCTTTTACCAACTTGTTGGCTAAGTAGTACTCTTCGGTAAGGCATTGTCCCGATACGTAAAGGCCTACACTGTCTGGTCCATGTTCTTTGATAAAGGTTTTAAAAACTGCAGCTGCACGGTTGATCGCGGTATCCCAATCTACGTCAATCATCGGGTGATTTCTACTCCAGCGCATCTGTGGCTGGGTGAGTCGATCACTTTGGTCCATGACTGTGTAGTGCAGGTTGAGACCTTTTGAACAAAGCATACCCTGATTGACCGGGTGCTCCTTGTCTCCTTCAAGCTTAAGCCTACCACGTTTATCTTGCGATACTTCTATTCCACAACCCACACCGCAGTAGGAACATGTTGTTTTATACTTTTTAGGAGGGTTCAAGGCCATGGATTTTCCGGACAGAAAAGGTAAACCCGAGATGCCCCAGAAAAGGGGCACCACAGGTTACCGTCAGACAAATGAACTTTTGTACAACAATCAATCTCGAAACTTGAACTTGGTGGATAAAGTGAAGCGTAAGATTCCTAATGATTAAGAAAGTCCAGGAGGCCGTCCCGTTCTTTATAGTAATTAGGATCTTCCATCACCTCTACCTTATTTCTTGGTCGCTGGAAGCCGATGTGCTGCTCTTTGCCAATTTTAGCATAAGGTCCACTGGTCATCATCACCACCCGGTCAGCTAAGAAGATAGCTTCATCTACATCGTGTGTTACCATGATGGCAGTGATTGCCTCTTGCTGCACCACGTCGATGAGTACCTGCTGGAGTTCGTTTTTAGTAAGCGAATCCAGCATTCCAAAGGGCTCATCCAGGAGTAGTATTTTTGGTTTTAAGGCGAAAGCGCGAGCAATCCCAACTCGCTGCTGCATTCCTTGTGAGAGATCAGATGCCTTTTTGTCAAAAGCGTTTTCCAAACCTACGCGAGCAAGGTAGTATTTTGCAATATCTACTTGCTCTTCCTTAGTGCCGTGGGAAAACACTTGCTTTACACCTAGCAGTACATTTTCCAAAGTAGTCATCCAGGGAAAAAGGCTAGGCGACTGAAATACCACGCCTCTATCAGGGCCTGGACCAATGATTTGGCTTCCATTTAGCGTAATTGTGCCGTCCGAAATTCCATTCAATCCGGCGATCATACTCAGAAGGGTGGATTTTCCACAACCAGAATGGCCGATGATACAGATGAACTCGCTTTCTTTAATCTTCAAATCCAAGCCTTCCAAGACGACATAAGGTCCTTTGGGCGTAGGGTATACTTTGGAAAGATTTGAGACTTCCATCATCACTGGTTTGTCATGAAGGGGATCTACAAATACTTCCTTTACCTGCATTTCAGGTTGATTTTTTATTTTTTCTAAGGCTGCTTCCATGGCTAAATTTTTATCTGATTAGGCTACTTTTCTAGGTTTCAGGGATCGGGGTTTCAAATCTGGCAATTGAAACTGATCGGCATTTGACTGCCTTTTCATTTCCTGATTCATCTCGATCATGTACTTAGTGATCTCAGTTCTTAGCCTCTTGTATTCCTCATTATGGTCTAGCGTCTTTTTATCCCTTGGGCGGGGTATATTCACTTTAAACTCAGGTCCCAAGGTTGCTCCTGGTCCTAAGGTCAGCGGTATTATGCGATCTGCCATGATTAGTCCTTCATCCACACTATTGGTGATCATCACTACCGTCTTTTTATCCTCTGCCCATATCTGCGTGATTTCATCTTGTAGATTGCTACGTGTGAGCGCATCCAGAGCACTAAGTGGCTCATCAAGCAACATTACTTTTGGTGCCAGAGACAATGCACGTGCTACCGAAACTCTTTGCCGCATTCCCCCGGATAACTCAGCAGGGGTCTTTTCCAAAGCAGGTGTCAGGTTAACTTTTCCCACATAATCTTTGGTGTGCTCCAGTACTTTCTGCTTCTTCCATTTGGGGAAAACCTCTTTTATGGCCATCCCTACATTGTCTTTTACGTTGAGCCAAGGAAGTAAAGAGTAGTTCTGGAATACTATACTTCTATCTGGCCCCGGTCCCTTGATCCTTTCTCCTTCAAGCAACACTTCTCCCTTATCTGGGAAAATTAGCCCTTCAATCAGGTTGATCAATGTGGTTTTACCCATCCCTGAGAAGCCAATGATGCAAATAAATTCACCTTCTTCCACTGACAGGTTGATGTCTTTTAGTACTTCTGTTTGAGCGTCTCCTACACCGTAGCTTTTGCTCACGTTCTTTAGTTCTAAAAATGCCATGCTTATGCTGCTTTTTTTACGAACATTTTCTTCACTACCATCATTGGTGAAGCATTTTGACGCTTCTCAAAGCTTACTGCATTCTGAATGGTCGCCATTAGCTTGTCTAGTAGAAATCCAATGATCCCAATCACAAACATTGCCACCATAATTTTAGCATTGGAGCTACTAGAGCCATTCTGAAACTCCTCGCGTACAAAACCTCCGAGACCCGGGCTCTGGCTTAACCACTCCACTGCAATCAGCACCATCCAGGAGACAGATACCGTAATTCTAAGACCAGTAAAAATGAGTGGAATCGCAGCTGGCAGCACTACTTTCACGATTTTTTTAGACATACTTAATCGAAGCACTTTGGCAACATTAAGATAGTTTTCATCGACTGATGATACCCCCAAAGAGGTATTTACAAGGGTCGCCCACATCGCGCAAAGACCTACACTAATGAAAGTGATTACAAAAGCATTATTGCCTTCTGGGTCTGTCATGATCGTATTTACGATCATTTGGACAAGTAAGAACCAAACTACTGGCGAGATCGGCTTAAAAATCTGAACGAACCAATTGGTAGCGATCTTGAAGTTTTTGCTCAAGCCGATCAAAATTCCAAAAGGAATTGACACACACATGGCAAGTACCACACCCCAAAGGATATTTTCTAAACTTGTGAATATTTGATCCACAAAAGATGGACGACCGGTATAGATAATTGGCTTTTTTCCTTGTGCCTTTAACTCGTCGTTCTTTTTTGCCATCTTTTTGTTGAAGGCACGCTTGTCTTTCATGACCTGTGCAGCATCATTGATTAAGACTTTTGCGGTTTGCCATACAAAAAGAGGTGAGGGTAGACTATTTGGCTGGCTACTGGGATCTCCTGACTCAATCCTTTTTCGGGTTTCAATAGCGGCTTCCTTGGATTGCGAAGACCTGATTTTTTCTACAGTGGTTTCCACCGCTGAATTGTACAACATTTTGGACGCTACTGTCCACAGCAGCAAGAATGCAAGTACAGCCGCTAAACTTAGGCCTATGCTTTTTAAAGATTTTTTCATTTGTCTGTAGTTTTTATTGATTGAGAAAGGACCAGCACGCACTAGCTGTGCTGGTCCTTTAGTTTGTTACTTAGTCTTTGTTTCCAATCTCGAAACTGTTGATGTACCCAATAGGATCTTTTGCATCATAGCTGTTTCCATCAATAAAGTCGGAAGTTGCTGTCTTGTATCCATCTGTGTCCGGAATGTCGGAAGCTGGAATTTTTCCTTCGGCTACCAAAAGGTCTGCTGCCTTCTTCCAAATGTCAGGTCGGTATACATTCTGTGCAGTCTCATGGTACCACTCAGCCGGTTTACTCTCAGGGATTTGTCCCCATCTACGCATCTGGGTTAAAAACCAGATGGCATCCGAGTAGAAAGGATAGGTCGCGTAGTACTTGTAGAAGACGTTGAAGTCAGGCATACTTCGCTTGTCTCCCTTTTCAAATTCGAATGTTCCGGTCATTGAATTGGCGATTACCACAGAATCTGCACCTACATAATCGGGCATAGAAAGAATACCCACAGCTTCCGGACGATTGGCTGGATCATCTAGCCACTTTCCAGCTCTGATAAGTGCTTTTGTGACTGCTATAGCAGTATTCGGATTTTCATCCATGAACTGCTTAGTCATCACAAATACCTTCTCAGGGTTATTTTTCCATACGTCGTAGTTGGTTGTTACCGGTACTCCTATTCCCTTAAATACTGCTTGTTGGTTCCAAGGCTCACCTACACAATAGCCATAGATCGTTCCTGCCTCTAGTGTGGCTGGCATCTGTGGCGGAGGTGTCACGGAAAGCAGAACATCTGCATCTACCTGCCCTTGAATATTGTCCGCAGTATACATGCCTGGATGGATGCCCGCTGCTGCCAACCAGTATCTGATTTCATAATTGTGGGTAGAAACCGGAAATACCATTCCCATTTTAAAAGGCTTTCCTGCGTCTTTGTAAGACTGTACTACAGGCTTGATTGCGTTAGCTTTGATGGGATGAATGGTTTTACCACTCGCATCTTTAGGAACGTTGGGCTTCATTTGAGACCACACTTCGTTGGAAACAGTGATTCCGTTTCCATTCAAGTCCATGGAGAAAGGAGTTTGGAGTGCTGCTTGTCTTCCAAAACCTGCTTGAGCCGCGATAGGCTGTCCAGCAAGCATGTGTGATCCATCCAGCTGACCATCAATGACGCGATCTAGCACATTTTTCCAGTTAGCTTGTGCTTCGATGGTTACGTAAAGACCCTCCTCCTCGAAATACCCTAGCTCTTTCGCAATGGCCAGAGGAGCCATATCAGTCAACTTAATAAAACCAAAAGTTAACTGAGGCTTTTCGATATCTAGCGTTGATGAAGATGCCTCCACGCCTTCGGTCCCCTCGGTAGAAGAGCCCCCACCGCCACAATTAAAAAGGGTGACAGCAAGGCAAAAGAGGACGAAATAAGTAATCTTTTTCATAATGTTACATTTAGAAGTTTAGTCAGGTAAGGATTAAAGAAATTTTGGCTTAAAAGTCAGTTGCATCCAGGCCCACTGGCTAAAGCTTTCAGCATCTGCACCTGCCGGACCGCCTTTATAAGCTTTCATTAAATCTGTGGCAAAAAATGATGAATAGCCAAGCTTGAAATTGAATCCCTTACCCACCTTAAGATCATAGACTAAATCTATTTCTGTTCCATAAGAACCACCCTCTAATTCATCGTCCAAATTTTCAATGTCTTGATTGGTAGACAATAGATGTGGCATTAAAATCAGCTTGGATTTGCTTCCTGTCTTAATTACTGCCTTAGCATAAAAATCATTTACACCTACAGCCTCATTAGGACCTACATAAAAGAAGTCCATAAGTCCATAAAATTTGTGATTAGTACCGAATGGTTGAGCCCATCGTTCGTTTTTATCGTTTGTTGATTTATCGTCACCAGAGACAAAGTCAGCACCCAAGGTAATAGGAACACCTGCCCCTTTGTAGGTAATGTCTAAAGCATATAAGTAAGCGCCCGTGAAAGTACCTTGTCCATTTTGCCAGTATGCAGAGCCATTAATCGCAAAATCGCCTGCGTTGAAAGAGGGGAGGATACCAAAAGTGGTTCTGCTCTCGTAATCAACACCAGATTCTGCGCCTTGCAGCGTGTTGAGTACTTCATTTGTGAGCATCGCTTGCACTTTCACTGATTTGCTTACAGGAACAGTAGCCCATGCATACTGCAGGCTTTTGTACCCAAGACGTACCCCTCTGATAAAACTTTCCTCGGTACTGTTCGTGTGCTTGGTATTGTTCAGCGCAACACCCACATCCAATTTGATGTCTCCAAAACTGAATTTATTCACAAAGGCATCATGTGCACGACCTGAAGCAGCCCATCCTAAAGCACCAAACCAGCGCTGATCTGCATAGCTTATGGCTTGACGACCAACTTTTAAAGAATACCAATCTGACGCAGCGTACTCAGCGTAAGCCTCAAAAACAGAAAATGTAGCTTCTGCTGTACCTCCAGGAACTCCATCTCCCAAAAGATCAACAAATTGTGATTCCTGGCCCCAGAAGTTTATCACTTGAGGCGAAAAGACGATTTTTAGTCCGGTGCTATCTACATAATTGAAGTATAAACGGGTCCTTTGCTGTGTGGCCACACCGATCCTATCATCGGGATTAGCGATCCTTGTGTTGTTACCATTATATAGTTCTGTTCTAGGTCTTACTTCTCCGGTGAGGGAGAATTGAGCTCTTACGTGAACTGACGCAAGACAAGTAAGAAGCGCGGTGTAGAAAGTGAGTTTTTTCATTTAATCAAGATGTTTTTACGTATTAACTGGAATCAAAAGTACGTACTCATTTTGAATTTTACGTAGTTTAATACGTAAAAGTACTTAAATATAGATTATTTGCAATTCAGGACTTCAGAAGGAGATAGTTTTGAATTATTTCTATTAAACAGTGAATTTATTTGAAAACAATCCCGAAATGCTAGTTAGTCCTTTCTACGTAATTCCATCTAATACGTAGATTATTTTTACTAAATATCAGTAATTCGATAATTTTAAACTTAATGCAGACTTTAGTAATCGTACTGATTGGAGTAGTGGCTGTTTTATACGCTTCAGTAGGGCATGGAGGTGCAAGTGGTTATCTAGCGATCATGGCGCTATTCAATCTAGATCCCGCCATGGCTCGGCCGACTGCCCTACTGCTCAATCTATTCGTGGCTGGGTTTGCATTTTATGCCTTTTTCAAGAAAGGGTACTTTAAAATCTCTTTCGCATTACCATTTCTGTACGGGTCGGTCCCTGCAGCATTTATCGGTGGATTGATTCAATTGGAGAGCGGCATATATCGGATACTACTAGGAAGTTTTCTCCTAGTGGCAACCCTAAGAATGATATTCAATCCTGTGAGATCAGAGAAAGAAGTTTTAGTTCCGATCTTTCTTAGGGTTACCATTGGTGCAGCAATTGGTTTGATGTCTGGGATGCTTGGTATCGGTGGAGGAATCATATTGAGTCCTGTCATCCTTTTATTGGGCCTTTCCGGCTTAAAACAGACCGCTGCAACCTCAGCAGTCTTTATTTGGGTCAATTCAGCCGCCGCTTTTTTTGGATTTTCGATTTCAGGAATATCATTATCAGCAGATTCCCTGCTGGCCGTTTTGGCTGCCTCTCTCGGCGGAGCGATTGGTGGCTATCTTGGAAGTTTCAAATTTGATACCGTAATCCTCCGGCGTTTACTAGCACTGGTTCTGATGCTTGCATCCTTTAAATTGATATTTATTTGAAATGAAAACACTTAAAGTAAAATTGTTCGGTGTGCTTACCGAGATTGCAGCTTCATCTGAGGTAGAATTAAATGTTGATTTTCTAGAGTCAATAGGCGTATTGGAATTACAAGCTGAATTGATCAAAAAGTATCCTGCAATGAAGCTGGTGCAGTTAAAAATTGCGGTCAATAATCAATTTGTCAGCGATGGTCAGTGTCATGAAGGGGATATAATCGCTGTAATGCCACCTTTTTCTGGAGGGTAAAGTATGCATGAAGAGCGCTACAAAAGACATTTTTCCTTGGAGGAAGTAGGAGAGGAAGGGCAATCGCTGCTTTCAAGATCTACTGTATTGGTTGTGGGGTGTGGTGGACTTGGGGTACCGGTCATTCAGTATCTAGGGGGAGCAGGGATTGGACATCTCATCCTTTTTGACGGAGATCAAGTCACGTACTCTAATTTGCCAAGGCAGGTCTTATACGGTGAGGGAGATGTGGGAGGATCTAAGTCTATGATAGCAGCAGAGAAGATCAAGGCAAATAATTCTGGTATTGCGGTCTCAGCTTTTGAAAAACATCTTACGGTGGAAGAAGGGCTAGAAGTCCCTTGGAAAATTGATGTGATTTTGGATTGCACTGACAACTTTGCATCAAGATATTTGATCAATGACTTGGCACTGCTTATTGATGTGCCTGTGGTATCTGGTGCGCTTCACAAGTTTGATGCGCAAATGACTGTGTATAACTATCACGGCGGCCCTACCTACAGATGTTTGTTTCCGAATGAGAATCAACGAGGTTTTGGCTGTGACCAAGTGGGAGTATTAGGTCCTCTGGCTGGATTGATTGGTAATTACATGGCTTTAGAATCCATGAAGATCTTATTGAAAACAGGAAGAGTCTTGTCCGGATGTTTACGAACTTTTAATGGCTTATCTCACGCATGGAATGATTTTTCATACGAAAAAAACGAAATGGAAGTAGAGATGAGAAAGACTGAGCTAGCCACATTTTACAGTAAAAAGCAATATGGATAAACGAAAAGTAAAAAGTCTATTTGTTGAAGGTCCCATTCCGCCCACTCGGCTGTCTGACTCAATCGCTCACCATGAGCACAAAACAAACATAGGCGCACATGCTCTCTTTCTAGGTCAGGTCAGGGCTGATAGCATCGAAGATCAAGTAGTTTCTGCTATATCATTCACTGCTCACGAAGATATGGCCAACCAGATTTATAGCGAGATTCGGGAGGAGGCATTTTCCAAGTTTGAAATGACTTGTGCACACGTATATCACAGCCTTGGAATAGTACAGACAGGACAATTATGTTTCTCTGTCTTTACTTCTTCTGCTCGAAGGAAAATGGCCCTGGAAGGTTGTGAGTTTTTTGTGGAGCAAATCAAAGCCCGTGTCCCAATTTTTGGGAAGGAACATTTTGCTTCCGGAGAAACACAGTGGAAAATAAATTCCTAAAAGAGCAAAATGAATAAGATGGTCAAAAGCCAACCTTACTGTCTAAATGGTAGATATAACCCATAAATCGAATACCCTTCGTATTGCTACCGCGCAAGCAATAGTGAAGGTTTCCATGAAGGAGACCATCAAAGCCATCGAAGAAAAGCAGGTGCCTAAAGGAGATGTTTTCGCTGCTTCTAAGGCTGCTGGCTTACTGGGAATAAAGAAGACTGCCGATCTGCTTCCTGACTGTCATCCGCTACCTATCGAGTTTGCCGATATTCAGTACGAGATTGATAATCTCGAGATCTTGATCAAGGTAACAATAAAAACGATATACAAGACGGGAGTAGAAGTAGAAGCAATGCACGGTGCTAGTGTAGCAGCACTTAATATCTATGATATGCTAAAGCCCCTTGATCCAGGAGTTGAGATCGGGTCTATACGATTACTTTCAAAAAAGGGAGGTAAGTCTCAAAATAGATCTGCCGTAAAAGGTATTTCTGCTGCTGTCGTGGTTTGCTCAGACACAGTAAGTAGGGGAGAGAAAGAAGACAGGGCAGGGAAGAAACTCATTGAAATTTTATCCGGGTATGGCATAGCGCAAACCACAATCCAAGTGATACCGGATGAGCCTGCACAAATTCGCGAAATTGCCGAACATAATTACCATGACCTGTTGATCTACACCGGCGGAACGGGTGTAGGACCCAGGGACTGCACCCCGGATACCATTTTACCGCTTTTGGACACACGGCTCCCAGGAGTTGAAGAAACCATACGTAGGTTTGGACAAGATCGAATGCCATTTGCGATGCTGTCTCGATCAGTTGTAGGCGTAAAAGATGGAAACGTCATTTTATGTGTGCCAGGATCCACCAATGGGGCCAGGGAGTCGATGGAGGCGATTTTACCAGGTTTGTTCCACATTTTCCATGTGCTAAAAGGCGGACGTCATGACTGATGGAATTGTAGATAATTTCGGAAGAAAGCACACGTATTTACGAATTTCCGTAACAGATCTCTGCAACCTTCGGTGCTTTTACTGCATGCCGGAAGAAGGCATAGACCTCACAGAAAAGAGCCACCTGATGACCTTCGAGGAAATTGTCGGCATCAGTCAAAAGTTTGTCGATCTTGGTGTGGATACCATTCGGCTTACAGGCGGTGAGCCATTGGTACGAAAAAATTTTCATCTGCTACTCGAAAGCCTCTCAAAGCTCCCGATAAGGCTAAAGCTAACCACCAATGGTATTCTTCTGGATAAGTATTTTGATTTGTTTACACGAATTGGATTGCTGGATTTAAATGTAAGTCTTGATTCTCTGGATCAGGTAAAGAATGCTTTCATTACTAAAAGAGACTACTTCCGTCGCATTCTTAAAAATATTGATGAAGCGCTCAAGCGTGGCTTCCGCGTAAAGTTGAATGTGGTTTTGATCAAGGGAATCAATGATAAAGAGGTCAATGATTTTCTGGAATTGACAAAAAAGAAGAAGCTCACCGTCAAATTTATTGAGTTCATGCCCTTTAAGGGCAATCGGTGGGATTGGAGCAAAGGAGTAAGTGAAGAAGAAATATTGAAGGCTGCCAAGGATCGATTCGGAACTCTTATTAAATTGGAAAACCCAATCCACAGCACCTCATCAAACTACACAATAGCTGGTCATAAAGGTACGTTCGGCATCATCAGTACGGTAACAAGCCCATTCTGCGATGGATGCAATCGCTTGAGACTTACGGTAGATGGCAAAATGAAAAATTGTCTCTTCGCAGCACGTGAAGCGGATCTGCTCGATCCATATCGCAAAGGAGAAGACATTAAACCTCTGATTATTAAGAGTATTGGTCACAAGAAGTATTCACGAGATGGAATGAAAATCCTAGAGGAGAAACAATACGAATTGAACCGGGCAATGATTGCCATCGGGGGATAAAGATGATTAGCATTGAAAAGGCCCTCTCGCTCGTGGACGCACATGCTTTACCTCAGAAAGTAGGATGGCAAAATGTAACAGAAGCTGCGGGTACCATACTTGCTGATTCCGTGTTTGCTCCCTTGCCTCTACCAATTTTTGATAATTCTGCCATGGATGGGTATGCCTTGTGCGGCGAACACCTGAAATACAAGATTGTAGGTACTCAAAAGGCAGGTGATGCCAACTCTGGCATACTAACAGACGGTGAAGCCTATAGGATTTTCACCGGTGCGCTGATCCCCCAAGGCACAGATACAGTAGTGATGCAGGAGCATGTCACTTTGAAAGGTGACTATTTATACCTCAAAGAAATACCTGCAATGAATCGTAACATCAGGAGGAAAGGCGAGGAGCTTGCTGAAGGCGCCAAAGTTTTTGAAACTGGGAATAAGCTGAATCCCGCTGGAGTAGGATTGCTTTCCTCACTTGGAATCACACAAGTCCAGACTTTTGGACCTCCAAAGATTGGTATTTTATTGACTGGAGATGAGTTAGTGGTACCGGGAAATCCACTTGGTGAAGGTCAAATCTATGAGGGTAATGGTGCGGTCTTGAAAGCAGTTTTAAACACAATGGACCTCACACCTGAATTGATAACCAAAGTACGCGATGACAAGAAGGAGACCATTCAAGCAGTGAAGGCAACCCTTGATCGGGTGGACCTACTTTTGATCAGTGGCGGTATTTCGGTTGGAGAATATGATTTTGTGAAAGAAGCACTGCTGGAGAATGGAGTAGAAGGGATCTTTCACAAAGTGCAACAGAAACCTGGTAAACCTCTCTTTTTCGGAACAAAGAAAGAGAAACGCATTTTTGCTATGCCTGGAAATCCGGCTTCACTGCTCACCTGCTTCTATGTATACGTGCAGCCGATGATTGCGCAAGCGCTTGGTAGAACCAAGTCATCACACAAGGAAGAAATTCAGCTACTTGAAGACAAGACGGTCTCGGGAATTCGTCCTACTTTTTTCCGTGCGCTACGAGTCAATGGAAAATATCAAATCTTAGATCAACAAGGTTCATCCATGCTCCATGCCTTTGCCCAGGGAGATGCACTGGTCCTCTTACAGCCAGGCCAAAATGCAGCAAAAGGAGAATATCTGGCTTGGCATTATTAATTTTTTCTTCGTTTTTCTACTTTCTTGAGCAATTCAGCAATGTTTCCTACCTCCATCTTCTTCATAATATTGAAGCGATGCGTCTCTATGGTGCGGATACTTTTGTTCAGTTTCTCTGCAATTGTTTTGTTAGAATCCCCAGCGTAAATCATATCCAGGATTTCATTTTCTCTTTTTGTGAGATTGTAATCCCTTTCTATACCTGATTCAGGTGAAGGTTTATCTGTACTCTGATCCAGCAGGGAGGTAATAATGGTGTTCGATATATCACCACTGAAGTATTTCTGACCGGAATGCACCGTTTTGATCGCTTTGTGCAATTCCAGCTTGCTGGTATCCTTTAGCAAGTAGCCATCAGATCCATACTCCATAGAATTTAAAATGTACTGTCTATCGCTGTGCATGGAAAGCATAATAATTTTCACATCGGACAATTTTTTTGATTTAATCGCTTTTACTACTTCAAGTCCGTTGAGTATAGGCATTCTAATGTCTAGCACCAGGACATCAGGACTGTCTTCGCTTAGCTTATCTAGTGTCTCTTGACCATCAGATGCTCGCCATACCACTTTTATTTCAGGGTCTGACTCGATTACCGTTTGAATACCGGACCTTACAATTTCATGGTCGTCTGCAAGTGCTACTCGTATCATTTGATTCTAGTCATTTTTGTCCAGTGATAGTGTGATGAATATCCTAGTGCCTTTTTGTGGAGCTGTATCAATATTGAAAGTTCCATGAATGTATGCAGTTCTTTCGCGCATGTTAAAGATACCATGCCCGGCATTTTCGAAGTGACCACTTTGCTGCAAGCGGTCAATATCAAAACCTTTACCATCGTCTTCAATAAGAATTTTTAGGGAGTTTACGTCATGGGTGAAAACCACATCGATGCGATTTGCTTTGGCGTATTTAATGGCATTATTGACTGCTTCCTGCACGATTCTGTAAATGTTCGTTTCGATTGCCACATCCAGGCGATTGATAAATCGTGTTTCATTGGTAAAGGTGACTTTGGCTTTTGCTACCTCATCTATCTCATCGCAAAATTTGGAAACTGCAGCAATCAAACCAAAGTCCTCTAAGCTACTTGGTGTAAGATTGAAAGAGACCCTTCTTACCTCTTGGATAATGCTCTTCATCAAGCTCTTAGCATCGTCCAGTTTCACTTTCATGTGTTTCGAGGAAGGGGTGAGGGCTTCCAAAAGAAGCTTCATTGCAGACATCATTTGACCTACCCCGTCGTGGAGTTCCTGGGAAAGTCGCTTCCGCTCTTCCTCCTGTCCTTGCAATATCAGCGACGAGCGAAACTGCTGCTCCTGTACAGACTTCTCAATTCGCTCTTTGTTGAGCTCCCGAGATCTCATTTTCGCTTCTTTAAACTCGGTAATGTTCCTTGCGATGATCTTGATTTCTCCACCCGGCTGCACGGGTACAATAAAAGCTTCCAGCCAAACAAAATCTCCTGGCTCAGTGATCAGTCTCAGTTCTCCACTCCAGTTTTTATTTTCCGCTAGCAGCGCTACCAAACCTGTGATAAATTCTTCATTGAATCCACTTTGCCTCAGTAATGCGGTAAAGTTATTGGGAGGCTTTTGGTCTTCATACTCCATAATCCGCAAGAAGGTGCTGCTAAGGTGTTTAAACTCACCTTTTCGGTCCATTTTTGCGTAGAGCGAGGGGGCCTCAGGTTTAATGTTTACGGCTTCCAGGTCTTGGTAAGATTTGCCGAGTTCCTCGTAAAGGTTGGCCAGTTCATTGGCCATTTTTTTGGAAGACTCCTCCGACTGTCTCAATTCCAACACTTTCTTCCTTATGTTGATCGCGGAGGGTCTGAACACAAAAATTAGCTCCAATAAAATGATGAATAGCGAAACAAAGAAGAGATAATATTCGGTTTTTTTAAGCTTCTGTACCTTGGCCCTTGCCTCCCGATCATACTGGAAAACAATGGCATCCATCCCTGAGAGAAACGTACTTTCATTTTGCAATACTTCTGCGACTGCAAGGGAAGAGATGCTATCTGAGATACCTGGACGTAGTAGCATCTTAGCATTGTTTCGCATCACCTGATACGGTGCATCGATTTCTCCAAACATTTTTAGAATAAGTCGGGAATTTTGTCCCTTCAAACCCTGCTGTTCATCCCCTTGCAAAAGCCCTGTATGTGATTGCTCCCATAGCTCAAGTGCTTCTCTTAATTCGGATCTTACGTTTGGATCATCAAATTTTGCCCGCTCAATTTCCAACGCCAGCTTACTGATTTTCTGACTTAGCATGCGCTGGCGACCCGCTACATTGATTACTCGGGCATCGTCCTGCTGGTCCTCTATAGAGGTTTGAATTAACACCTGGCTTATCACAATACTCAGCGCGATACAACCTAGTGCTGTGAGATAGAGATATTCGAGCCTTTTGAATTGAGGATTATTCATTGCTAGCAGCCTTCCGATCCATTTTGGGTCATTTGGCTTTCATATATTTCCTTAGAAACTCACCTGCCTCCTGTTTATCATCCTTGAGGTAGTATGCATCCAGGTCCCATAAGATTTTCGCGTTGAATGTTGTTATAAAATGCTTGATGAGTACCTCCTCTG
>JBCCLV010000035.1:0-33763 GCA_039026695.1 Bacteroidota bacterium | reverse complement strand
GTGGCTATCCGGTTTTGACGCAGGTCTCCCTAATGACCAAGTAATATCGCTGCTAGAATCGAAGCAGATCGCCAGATACACGAACGAATCATTTTCTTGTGCCGGCTTTAAGAATGCAAGCGCTACGGCCACCGCCAGACCTACCAATCCACACACAACGACAGAGGTACTCCAGGTTTTGATCTGCTTGCCTACAAAATAAACTGAGGCGACAATAAGCCCAAAGAAGAATGCCCAGACGTATTGCTCAGCTGTAGTCCCCAGGTCCATGATGTATTTGATCGCCTTCCCAAAAGTGACCAGACTGACCCCCAAGCCAAGCATCAAAACCACCAAGAAAGGCAAGTTCACATAATCTGAAAATGCCCGAAGTTTAAATCTTAAGAGTAGATTGATAGCTTTTAGATCGAAGGATTTTAGAGAGCGGATCAGCTCGTCGTAGATGCCGGTAATAAAAGCGATAGTACCACCCGAAACCCCAGGGATCACGTTAGCACCACCCATGGCCATTCCTTTAAGAAATAAAAACAGTCGATCCATACCGCGAACTTAATTCGATTTCAGTCTATTTCTTAAAGCCATTATGCCAGTTATTATGTGTTTTCCTGATCTGGAATTTTTTCCCTCTATGAAAAGGTCAAAAAGCGTAGTACTGATTAAAATCTTTGGTAAATCATGCCTGATCTTTCTTTTTTATCATAGTCAAAATGGTTGCGATGGCAACCGTCTCATCCTCTTCATCATATACATCTACTAAAAATTTAACGATCCCTTTGGCAATGTCATCTTTCTTTTCTTGATCTACCTTTTCCTTTACGGTGCATTTTACGCCAATGGTCATTCCGGGGTAAACAGGTTTTGTGAATCGACAATCTTCAAGGCCATAATTCAGAAGTACTGGTCCTTTCTTGGCTTGTACAAACAGTCCTGCCGCTGCTGAAAGAACAAAATAGCCATGGGCCACTCTTCGTTCGAAAGTGGTGCCTTCCAGCGAAGTTTCGTCGGTATGAGCATAAAAGTGATCCCAGCTTAGATTGGCAAAGTTTACAATGTCTGTTTCCGTGATTGTGCGCTTGGCAGTGATTACGGTATCTCCAACATTCAATTCTTCGAAGTATTTCGAGAATGGATGCTTCTCAGTGTCTTTGTACCTTCCTCCGTATTGATATTGCTGGGTGATCTCAGTGAGCATAGAGGGCGAGCCCTGTATAGCAGTTCGCTGCATATAGTGGAATACTCCACGCATTCCGCCCATTTCTTCTCCTCCGCCCGCCCGGCCTGGGCCTCCGTGAACAAGCATCGGCATGGGAGATCCGTGTCCGGTAGACTCTTTTGCACATGCCTCATTTAAAATTAATATTCTCCCATGATGTGAGGCAGCGCATAAAGTATATGCTCTAGCAATTGATTCATCTGCGGTAGTTATTGAAGAAACCAAAGAGCCTTTTCCTTTTTTGGAAATCTCGATTGCTTCCTCTAGCGATGTGTAGGGTAAAATCGTACTTACTGGCCCAAAGGCCTCAATATTGTGAACCTCACTAGAGTCAAGCGGATTTTGATTGAGAAATAGCTTGGGTGATATGAATGCGCCATGCTCCCAGTTTGCTCCAATTGCATCCCCCTTACCATCTAAAGAGCCATAAACCAACTCGTTGCTCTGAGCCAGTCTTGCAACTTGCTTGGTAACTTCTTCCAATTGGTCACGCCCAGCCAGAGCTCCCATTCGCACTCCATCCACATCCGGGTTTCCGATGGTGATTTTTTCAAACGCTTTACCCAAGGCGATCTGAACATCTTCGATCAGGTTTTCAGGAACGATGATTCTTCTGATTGCTGTGCATTTTTGACCACATTTTACAGTCACTTCTTTCCGTACTTCTTTTATGAATAGATCAAACTCTGGTGTTCCTGGAATCGCGTCTTCCCCCAGAATGGCGCAGTTTAGTGAGTCTGCTTCCAGGTTAAATGGGACAGCATTTTCCGTGATTTGTGGCAAATTTTTGAGTTTTTTACCTGTCTCAAAAGAGCCGGTAAAGGTTACTACATCGTGCATTGAGACATGATCTAAAATTCCATCTCCATACCCAGCGACTAGTTGCAAAGCTCCTGCCGGTAAGATCTGAGAATCTATGATTTCCTTAACCATACATTCAGTGAGATAGCAAGTTTGCTCGGCAGGTTTGATGATGCAAGGCATGCCTGCCAGCCAGTTCACCGCTGCTTTCTCCAGCATTCCCCAGATCGGAAAATTGAAAGCATTTATATGAATGGCTACTCCCTCTTTCGGCACCATGATATGATGCCCGATAAATGAGCCTCCTTTTGAAAGGCCTACAGTTTGCCCTTCTACGTGATAGGGAAGGTCAGGAAATTGTCGTCGAAGTGAGGCATTAGAAAATACATTGCCAATGCCGCCTTCAATATCGATCCAGCTATCGAGGCGTGTAGCTCCGGTTGCTTTGCTCACCTCATAAAAAAGCTCTTTTTTCTCCAGTAGGTGAAAGGCCAGCGCTTTGAGCATAAGTCCCCGCTGCTGAAAGGTCATTTTGCGCAAAGCAGGATTTCCAACATTTCTGGCATATCCATAGGCATCTTTGAAGTCAATTCCTTTGATCGTGTGTGTTGCAAATCGCTCGCCTGTGATCGCATGGTAAAGCATATCTCCTTGTCCTTCACCCTCAATCCAACTGCCAGCTATAAAGTGCTTGATTTTTGGGACTTTCATGTTGTTTATTCGCTTTTGATTCTCACCAAATTTTTGATATCTCCTAGCAAAGAAGTTCTTCTCCTAGATGATAGAGTAAATCTATTTTATTTGGAGTAGGTCTTTGATTACCCTTAAGGATTTATTCACTTTTTCAATATCACTACTTCTAGCTATTGCTCACCTAGATTTTATTCCTGAGTTTTGCCTTATCTGGAATGAATCTAAATAGTAGTTGTGCAAGTTTTGCCAATCTGAATCTTCCGGACTGAAAATCCTCTTTAGTTAAACAGCTAGAGTAGTAATACAAAGCCCTCGCGTACCGCGCCTAAATCAAGCGCGGTATGATGAGGCACCAATTTTTGATAGATATCTGTATTTGAATGAGCCAGTTTATTCACATGGTCGAGACCGATCAGTGCCAAATTACCTATTGTAAAGGATGCAGAACTTTTACTTTAGTTTACAAAAGTAGCTGTGCCAATTTCACATTTGATGAGCTGGAAGGATTCAAACATGTGCTCGAGGACTTGGGCGCAGAAGACTACTTTTTTACTTTTTGTGATCGTCAGATGGCCATTGTAAAAAGCCCAAGAGAAAGTGTCGGTTTTTGTTTAGCACCTGAAGATGTGGTGTATTTGCTTGATTCATTAAAAGAGTCGCTGACCTTATTCGATGCTTTCCAAATCATCTACAGCTAGAATGAGAGACCTCAATCATTTTGATCGCATCCCAGAATCATTTCTGCATGAAAATCAGGATCCCTGGAATTCAGCAAATCCAGATGAAAGGGATAGCTGGAAAAACACTTGCCCCTACCTAAAAGCTCAAGGAAAGTTCTCTGACGCCACGGAAAAGAAATAACTGCCAGCACTTCTGTTGTATTTGGTCATAATGGTCTTAATACTTAAAATTCACTAGCATTAGTGATTGTAAGAGGTGTCATTATTAGTGAAATTTGTAAAATACAAAGGGGCAAAAATCATGAAAGGTATTATCACAGTTATTTTTGGATTTCTTCTCTTATCCCACAATGTATTTGGACAAAATGGGAATATTTTCCATGATCGTAAGTTTTGGAAGGAAAAGCCCTCAATTGAGGAAATCAAGGTAAAAATCGCTGAAGGAAATTCTCCAACAGAGCTTACCGAGTATAACTTCGATGCGATCGGGTATGCCATTCTTGAAAAGAATCCTGTCGAGACCATTGCTTTTTTGCTAGAACAAGGCAATGATGTAAATAAGTTGACACATGATGCCCGTACCTATATTTTCTGGGCGGCTTATAAGGGAGACCTTAATTTGATGAAATTCCTAGTGAAAAAGGGAGCTCAAACAGATATAGTCGATCAGCACGGTTACACGCTATTCATGTTTGCAGCGGTTACCGGTCAAGAAAATCAAGAAATCTACGATTACATTACTTCTTTTGGAGTGGAAGTAAGAAAAGAAAAAGACAGGAAAGGACGCAACGCGCTTTTGGCATATGTGGGAGCTACGGAGACAGGTGAGATGCTGGATTATTTTCTTTCCCAGGGACTAGATATTAATAGCGTAGACAAAGATGGGAACGGCATTTTCAATCATGCCGCAAAAACAGGCAATCAAAAGCTTTTGGAAAAGCTCCGAACAGAATACAAAGTAAGCACGGAGAAAAATCTACAGACCAATGAGAATGCGATTTTCTTTGCTTCTACTCGCTATAGCCGCTCGGGGGAAGAAACTGATCTGGCCTTCTACGATTACCTTGAAAGTTTAGGTCTAGATGCAGCCATAGTAACGAAAAGCGGAAAAACAGCGCTTCACAACCTTTCATTTCGCACCAATAATTTGGAAGTATACCAATATTTCATGGATAAAGGTGTGGATCTTAACCGCATAGATGAGGATGGAAATAATGCACTTATCAATGCTGCTTCACGGCGAAATGAAGAAGTGATTTCAATGCTAATTGAAAATACTGAGGACCTTGATCACCAAAACAAGGAAGGTATGACAGCCTTTGCCAGAGCGTTGAAATACAACAAGTTAGAAATTGCCAAGCTCTTTGTAGAGAGTGGAGCAACTACAAACCTCACCGATGCGAACGGGTACGACATGGGCTATCATTTGGTTGATGGATTTCGAAACATTGAGGCATTCAAGGAAAAAATGAGTTTTTTGCTCAGCCTTGGCTATGACCCCACTACTAAGCAAAAAGACGGGTCTACTTTGTTGCATGCGGCTATTAATCAAGAAAGTGTCCATTTGCTTGAATGGCTTCTCGATCAGGGGCTTGATATAAATGAAGTGGATGGAGATGGCCAGACGATTCTGCATTACGCAGCAATGCAAGCCGATGACGAAGAAATCCTAAAGTACCTAGTGGCATCTGGGGCAGATAGAAATTTGACAACTGAATTTGATGAATCAGCCTTTGATCTTGCCGGGGCAAATGAAGTCTTGAATGACAATAATACGGACTTGAATTTTCTAAGAGGAGGAGAAGAATGAGTAGAATGAGAAAAGTGCTTATGGTTGGATTGCTATTGATTTTTTTATCTGCCAGCAATCTTACAGGGACAATTTTTCCGGAGAAAGTTGGCTATCGTTGCCTTATTCAATTGACCAACTACGGTGGGGAAGGTGCGTATGTGATCACCTCTTTACTTGATGCGGAGGACCAGTACGTAAAGACATTGTATGTGGGGGGAGATGATGAGGAGTGGTATCCGGACTTGCCAACCTGGTTTAAATATTATGAAAACTCAGGTGAGGAGATTGACGGAATCACTGGTGCCTCTATTCAGAGCGGAGGACGTAAAGTTGCCTTACTGGAAGTAGAGGCAAATCAGTTAGATAGTGGCTATAAGTTGCGTTTTGAAAGCTCAGTAGAAGACGGTCTGTACCATGATCAAGACATAGAGTTGGATCTATCCAGTGAAATGGTTGGTAAAACCATTAGTGGAAGTGGATATATTCGGTACGTCAGAATTATTGCCAAGTAAATTCGGCCATGACCATTTCTCTTTGGAGACTTAGTCACCTTTGGCTGGCCATTGTTTCGAGTTTGTTTTTATTGATCGCATCCGTCACGGGTGCGATTTTGTCTTTGGAGCCGGTTTATGAAAAGTCATTCGGGTATGACATAGACCAAGCTGATCAGATCACAGTCTCACAGCTCGTAAGTACACTCACTTCACAATATGAAGAGCTTGTAAGGGTAGCAAAAGATCACAATGATTTCGTTCAGGTTACCATTTTTGGGGACAATGGAGAAGAAACATTTTACGTAAATCCCTTTTCTGGAGATCGACTAGGAGAGTTAATTGAAACGCCGGAAGTTTTCAACTTTTCCAGGACGCTCCACCGTTCTCTTTTTTTTGGTGAAACAGGCCGGTTTATCGTAGGAGTGACCTCCATCTTCCTTCTACTGATCAGTGCAGCAGGATTTTTTTTGGTTTTACAAAAGCAAGGAGGTTTGAAAGCCTATTTTCAAAAAGTGGTAAAGGAAGAGTTCTATCGTGACTATCATACTCGACTGGGAAAGTTTGCAATTTTTGTCATTGTCATTATCAGTCTCACAGGAGGTTTTCTTTTTGCAGAAAGGTTTTCTTTAGTCTCCCAACCCAAGTATGAGCATACGGTAGTTTTTGAGGACCTTACAGAGGAGCCGAAAATGCCTGTCCAGCACTTTCCAGTTTTTCAAAGCACCAATATTGGAAACCTCAAGGAAATCCTTTTTCCATTTTCAGAGTTCGTAGATGACTTCTATGATTTAAAACTAGAAGACCGGGAGTTATTGGTAAATCAGTTTACCGGAGAGGTGGTGAGTCAGTATAGCTATGGAGCCACCACCCAGCTTTCATCGCTTTCTTTCACACTCCATACAGCAGAGGGCCAACCTTGGTGGGCGATTTTACTAGGATTTACTTCAGTCAGCATGTTATTTTTCATGTTTTCTGGTTTAAAAATCTATCTTCAGAGAGCAGCGGAAAGAACAAAAATTCACAACCCTATCAAAAAAGAAGCAGCAGAATGGATCATTGCTTTTGGATCTGAAACTGGCGCTACTCTGCTATACGCTCAAGGACTACACGAGGCACTTTTGGATAAAGGGATAAAGTCTTTTCTGGTAGAGATGAATTCATTTGCCGGATTTAAAAATCTACAAAAACTACTTGTGGTAACCTCAACGTACGGTGTTGGAGGACCACCTTCAAATGCAAGACAATTTTTCACTAGGCTTGAAGGCATAGAAAACAGAGACTTTGAATATGCAGTACTAGGTTTTGGATCGAGAAAATATCCTGATTTCTGCCAGTTTGCGATCGATGTAAATCGTAAGCTAAGTGAGGTGACCCGTGGAGCGGAAGTTCTTGATTTGAAGCTTATAGATAATCGGGATTACAAAGATTTTGAGGCTTGGGTTCGGAAACTTGAGGGTGTAGCAGGAGCACAGCTAGTAGTGAAACCGAAAGAAAAGAAAAGAAAGCTGGTGCAACTAGAGGTAATTGAAAAGACTTTTTCCAAGAACTCTTCAGACAATACATTTCTTCTTGAATTAGGTCTTAAGCAGGGCAGTAATCTTAAGTGCATTTCTGGCGATCTACTGGTCTATCGTCCAAGCGCAGAAGCGGTTGATCGGCAATACTCAATGTCAGTCAATGCATCAAAAACCAGAATTTTGCTGAGCATAAAAAGGCATCCTGATGGTTTGGTCTCCAACCTGCTTTCGAAGTTAGATGTGAAGGACCCTTTGGAAGTTTCTTTTCAAGAGAATAAGCAATTTCACTTCGATCATAAATCTGCGGAAACGCTGATGATTGCCAATGGAACAGGTATAGCACCTTTTCTCGGCATGATTCAGAGTAATCTGCGCAAAGCTCCTGTGCACTTATTTTGGGGAGGTCAGAATGATGCTTCTTTTGAGCTATATCGGCCAACTTTGGAAAACCTTCAGAAACTAGGTCTTCTCACATCTGTAAAAGTGGCGTTTTCACGTACAAATGAGAAGCAGTATGTCCAAGACCTTTTGGTGGAGGAGGAAACGCGAGTTGCAGAATGCTTACAAAAAGACGGTCAAATCATGATCTGTGGATCCTTAAAAATGCAGCAGGGTGTAGAGTCTGTACTTGGTAAGATCGTAGAAAGACAACTGGAACACGCTCTAGACTACTACAGGGAAAGTGGGCAAATCAAAGCTGACTGTTACTGATGATTTAGTACACTGGCTAAGATTCAAAGAAAGATGCAAAAGGTTGCTATGCGAAAGCAATACTGTTCCTGGAAGATTGAGATGAGGGCTCTTTGCCTTTTTTGCCTGATGTTTACTGCAGTGTATGCCCATGCCCAGCAGTCAATAAAATCCCATTATTTCGACCGTTACAAATGCAGGGCTCAAGAAGGATGCGACTTCTTCGGAGAAGGAATCAAACAGGATCTATTGATAAAATACGATTCAAGCCAGTTGAGATGGAGTAAGAATATTTTTGAAGGCTGGAAAACGCTTATTGTTCGCAAGGTCACTCCTTCTTACGTGGTGGCCTTGTCTAACGAGCTGTATAGTTTGATAGACCTGGATAAAAAGACAATCTACGAGATTGATCACTATAGGGGAGCATATGAGGTCTGGGGTTTTGGGCAGGATACCACAGGGCTTAGTAGGAATGTAGAGAAGTCAATCGGAATGCTTGAGCAGTACCAAACCCAAAAAGATGTGATACAATTTTTAATCGATCAAATCGAAAAGGCAGAGTGAAAAGAAGTTTCTTAGTGATTTTTTTCGGATGCTGCTACTTTCTCAGCGAGGGTCAAACACTTACTGAGATAGCTTATAGCGATTACTATGAATTCGATCAGGAATATGGTCTGCATCGCGAGAAGGCTGATTATAACTTATCTATCTATAGCGACGAAAAAACTCTAGTCTGGAAGGCAGATGATTCCTTTGCGCTAGACACTTGTATGGTGATAAAGTCAACAAGAAAATATGTGATTGCTCAATCCAAGGATCGTACTAAGATATTTTACTCGATTGCCGACCAGCGAATTTTCTATTTAAGGAAATGGGGCAGTACTTGGACTGTTTATGGCTTAGGAAAGGGTTCTTTCGGTGTGCAAGAGCTACTGACACAAATCATGCACTTGCTAAAAAAAGGAGGTGATGAAGGTGAAGTGATGGAATTTTTGGCACAGCAGCACCAGTACGACTTTTGAAAAACAATTCGCTCAATTTTGCTGAATTAGTTTTCAGGTTATTGCCGTCGGTAGTATTCGATTGAATTTTCAAGAATCGCTAGATACATACTTTCGGTCTGTAGCCAGATGGCACCTGAGACGGGTAGCTTGACTTTGCTTGAGAGTGATAGATTTCCAAAAATTTCTAATCCCACCAAATGATCATCTACAACCACAAAAACCAAATCATCCTTGACCTGAAAGAATTGGGTTTCACAATTAAATGAAGACAGTCGTGTTCCAAATTGATCAAATAGATGCAATGCAATTTCATCCAGAACAAGTAGAATATTTTGATACGCCCTCATATGGAGTATTTTTCCTTGTACTTCAGGCTGTGTTTCAACTATAACTTGATTTTGATTGGGGTTTAGCCTTTTAAGCACAATGGGATTGTTCTCAATGATCCAAAAGGTTCCGTCCGGCGCTGGACAAGATGAAGACACGATATTGAGTGTCAGATCTCTTAATTCATATTTTTTCGGTAATCCGCTAAACCGGTCAAGAATGATTACCGACTGATTATCGAAAAGAAACAAGAAGGTTTTTAACTGAAATTGGGGATCAATAAGCGTGACAGGGCTTTGATTGGACAAGGCATAGTTTAAATGTTCTTTGCCTTGAGCACTAAACTTGATCATACTACCATCCTCAAACCCTAGGTAAAGCTGGTCTTGGGAATCTACTGCGTAAGAAGAAGGTTTTTTAGCTAGCTGTATCCGTTTTTCCAAGTCCCACTGACCCAATAGATCTGCGTAGCAACTAGCCACGATAATGAAGTAAATCAGCTTTTTCACCGTCATAGATCAAATATGTATTTGCTTTAATCCATTCACCCAAATTGAAATAGAGGGCATCATCTGAAATTCTCTTTCTTACGTGTTGATGTTGATGCCCCAGCACGTAAAAATCATGATGATGTTTTTCCTGTATCCGTTGACAGTGTTTGAACAGGCGAGACTCCTCTTGAGCTTGTTTTGCATCTCGTTGATTGGCTTTACTCCTTGCGCTCCAAAGGTTAGCAATCCATACTCCAATATCTGGATGCAGCCAGCGAAAAAGCCACTTACAGCCTGGAAACGTGAAAACTCTTTTTATCAGTTTGAAAAAATGATCTCCTTCGCCAAGACCATCTCCGTGTCCTATGTAAAAGGTGTGTTTCCCAATCTTTATGCTTACAGGATCTTTCAGAATTTTCACACCCAGTTCCTTCTCAAGATAATCATCAAGCCATAAATCATGATTCCCACAAAACAGGAAAATGTCGATACCCATGTCTGACAGTTCCGCGACTTTTCCAAGGAATCGCACAAAGCCTTTAGGCACTACTTTTTGGTATTCAAACCAAAAGTCAAAAATATCACCCACAAGAAAAATCGCTTGTGCATCAGACTTTATGAAGTCCAGCCACGAAACAATTACAATTTCTCTTTCAAGGCTTTTACTATGGTTTGGTGAGCCTAGATGGAAATCGCTTGCGAAGTAGAATCTCTTCCCTTCAGCAATTTTATACAAAGACTGGAATTGTTGCCCATCGGCATTCATCGGCTATTAGCCAGCAGACTCCTCTTTTTCAACAGCCTCTTTTACTTCGTTTTTGAGTGAATCCACCTCGTCTGTTTCAGTGGGTTTACCTTCTGGAGCCTCTTTTTCTGGGGTACCGTTGGTATAGGTTTGATAATTTGTTTGCGTTTCAAACGGGCGCTTGCCAATGAGACCTTCAAGATCAGATTGAAAAATAATTTCCTTCTCCAGAAGCTCTTTCGCCAGGATTTCCAGCGCTTCTTTTTTACTTAGTAGAAGGTCTTTTGTTCTATTGTACGCTTTGTCTATTAGGGCCTTAACTTCTTGATCGATCAGCTCGGCCGTTGCATCCGAATAGGGTTTGGTGAAATTGTAGTCAGATTGCTTCGAATCATAAAAAGACACGTTACCAATCTTCTCATTCATTCCATAAACGGTAACTATACTATACGCTAATTTAGTAATTCGCTCCAAATCACTAAGTGCCCCGGTAGAAATTTTGCCAAAGATGATTTCTTCCGCTGCTCTTCCACCCAGCGCCATGCACATTTCATCAAGCAGTTGTTCTGTTTGATACAAAAATTGCTCTTTTGGCAAATACTGAGCATAACCAAGGGCCGCTACCCCTCTTGGCACAATACTCACCTTTACTAAAGGATCGGCGTGCTCTAGAAACCATCCGGCCACCGCGTGTCCTGCTTCATGGTACGCTACGATTTTCTTTTCTTCGGGGGAAATTAGTTTGTTTTTCTTCTCAAGACCACCAATCACACGGTCAACTGCATCTTGAAAGTCTTGCATGTCTACTTTTTTCTTATTCCTTCTTGCTGCAATCAGTGCGGATTCATTGCACACATTCGCAATTTCAGCACCGGCAAATCCTGGTGTTTGAGCTGCCAGCTTTCTTGGATCAACATCCTTTGAAATTTGTAGGGGTTTCAGATGGACTTTAAAAATCGCTTCTCTTCCAATAATATCAGGCTTATCGATGCTAATTTGGCGATCAAATCTTCCCGGGCGTAGTAGTGCCGAATCAAGTACATCAGGTCGGTTGGTTGCTGCCAGGATAATTACCCCAACATCGGTAGAGAAACCATCCATTTCTACCAAAAGAGAGTTAAGGGTGTTTTCCCTTTCATCGTTCGATCCTGGCATTTGCCCTCTCCCTCGTGATCGTCCAATGGCATCTATTTCATCAATGAAAATGATACACGGTGCTTTTTCTTTTGCTTGTTTAAAAAGGTCTCGAACTCTGGCAGCACCTACCCCAACAAACATTTCTACGAAATCCGATCCAGAAAGCGTAAAGAAGGGCACCCCAGCCTCCCCAGCTACTGCCTTCGCTAATAGCGTTTTGCCTGTTCCTGGAGGTCCTACTAGTAAAGCACCTTTCGGAATCTTTCCACCTAACTTTGTGAATTTCCCTGGGTTCTTAAGAAATTCTACAATTTCTTGAACTTCTTCTTTTGCTTCTTCTAAACCGGCAGCATCCGCAAAAGTGATTTTAACCTTGTTTTCAGCATCGAACAAAGAGGCGCGGGACTTACCAATGTTAAAGATCTGCCCACCAGGACCACCTCCGCCGGTCATTCTTCTCATCAAAAACCAAAAACCAAAAACCAGAAGAATCAGAAAACCCCAGTTGAAAAGGATATTGGTGTAGTCACTCCTATCTTCAATTTTGTAATCAAATTGTTGCTCTTCAGGAAGCTCACTTTTAAGGTCTTCAAAATCCTTGGCAAATTTTTCTACGCTTACAATCTGGAACTTGTAATGCGGACCTGAGTCGTTGCTAAGTAGTCCTTTATTTTGATCTAGTTCCAGACGGTATTTAGTATTGCTTAAAGCTTCGTCTTTTAGCGTTACTTCAATAAAGTCCTGGTTCTTTACCAAAACCACGTTTTTCACATCGTTGGAACGCACCATTTTCTCGAAGGAGCTGTAAGGCTTGTCACTCACCACCCCGTTATCATTCGAAAAGAGGGTTACAGCGATGACAATGGCCAGCAAACCTCCAACCAGCCATCCTTGAATTCCTGGTTTTGGGCGTGGTGAATCTTTTCTTTTTTTATCCGGCATTAGTTTTTGCTTCTCTAGTCTTCAATATTTTGGCTTTGCAATATTCTGAAACTGCAAATAGCTCCTTATGATTCAATATGAGTAACCACCGCATCGCCCCAAAGTTCTTCAAGACCATAATAGCTCCTCTTTTCTTTGCTGAATACATGTGCTACAACGTCCACATAATCAAGTAAAATCCATTCCTTATTTTGGCCTCCTTCTTTCTTCCATGGATTCTGTTTGCACTTCTTTTGGATTTCTTTCTCTATCGATTCCGATATCGCGTCCATTTGGGTGTCTGAATTTCCCGTACATATAACAAAGAAATCAGCGATCGCTTGCTTTACGCCTCTTAAGTCCATCAACACAATATTCATGGCTTTCTTCTCCAACATTCCTTCAATCGCCCAAGCGCTAATCTGTTGAGAGTCGTCCTTTATTTTCGTTTGCTTACTAATAAATTTACAGGTCTGGATTTAACAACATACCAAAAAGTAAAATCCTGAAGGTGTTCTTTAAGTAGCGTCTCAAGAAATTTTATTCGATTTTCAAAACTACAAGTTTCTTGTGCATAAAATCTTTGCCAAACCCACATTCTTAGGTAAAAAGGTAATTTACCTGCCAACATGTCATTCCACTAATGAGGAATTACAGGCCAGATCTAAAGTTGAGCAGTTGCCTGAAGGAACCGTGGTTTATGCAGGTCACCAGACAGGGGGAAAAGGTCAAAGAGGAAACAAATGGCAGGATGAGCCAGGTCAAAATGTTTTGTTTTCGCTCCTGCTGAGGCCGAGCGGTTTATCTGTCCGCAAACAACATTTTCTCAACCTTATTACTGGTCTTGCTGTGATTATGGTGCTCAAAGACCATCTGGATCAGAAATTCCTAAAGCTCAAATGGCCAAATGACCTGTATTTCCAAAGCAGAAAGATGGGTGGCGTTCTGATTGAAAATACTGTGAAAGCGCAAAAAATTGAATCAACAATTATTGGAGTTGGGCTCAACTTAAATCAAGTGCAAAACCTTCCTGAAAACGCCACTTCAATGTCCCTGGAAAGTCGTGTCACCTACGACCTAGACCTTGTAATTGGCGATGTTCTTTCTGCAGTTGAGTTTTGGTATTTACGATTGCGACGATCCAAGTATGATCAGATTATAGCTGCTTACCATAAAGCGCTTTATTGGAAAGATGAGCCACATATTTTCAAAAACCGAGAAAAGTACTTCTCGGGGGTCATTAGGGGAATTGATTCCTTTGGAAGGCTCATCGTTGCAATTGACGAAGAGCAATTCACATTTGAGATTAAGGAAATTCAATTCATCGATTGATTTCCAATATTGACTTCATTATCTAGCTCAATTCTTACCTTTGCGTTTCTAATTTTTACGAGAAATAAATACCAAATACGTAATGAGTGTAACCACTGAGAATTTTAAGGTAAAAGACATTGCTTTAGCTGATTGGGGCAGAAAAGAAATTGAATTGGCAGAGGCAGAAATGCCTGGTCTTATGGCATTAAGGGAAGAATATGGCCCAACTAAGCCATTGGACGGGGCAAGGATCGCAGGTTGTCTTCACATGACCATCCAAACTGCAGTTTTAATAGAGACGCTTGTAGAGCTTGGAGCTGAGGTAACATGGTCTTCCTGCAACATTTTCTCTACCCAAGATCACGCCGCGGCAGCCATTGCCAAGGCAGGAATTCCGGTTTTTGCATGGAAGGGAATGAACGACGAGGAATTTGATTGGTGTATTGAGCAAACGCTCTTCGCTTTTGAAGATGAAAAACCGCTCAATATGATCTTGGATGATGGTGGCGACCTGACCAACATGGTCTTGGACAGGTATCCTGAACTAGTAAAAGACATCAGGGGTCTTTCCGAGGAAACCACTACAGGTGTGCACAGACTGTACGAAAGGATGAAAAAAGGTACGCTACCAATGCCTGCAATCAACGTGAATGATTCTGTGACTAAGTCGAAGTTTGATAATAAGTACGGCTGTAAGGAATCACTGGTTGATGCAATAAGGAGAGCAACGGATGTAATGCTTGCCGGTAAAGTTGCTGTGGTAGCAGGATATGGAGATGTAGGAAAAGGTTCTGCTGCTTCACTCAGGGGAGCAGGTGTTCGCGTGATCGTCACCGAAATCGACCCTATCTGTGCGCTTCAAGCAGCGATGGACGGTTTTGAGGTGAAAAAAATGCTAGATGCTGTAAAGCGAGCTGATATAATCGTAACAGCAACTGGCAACAAAGACATAGTAAATGCAGAGCACTTCAAGTCAATGAAAGACAAAGCTATTGTTTGTAACATTGGACACTTTGACAATGAGATTGATATGGCTTGGATCCAGAAAAATTATGGAGACACCCATGTTGAAATAAAACCACAGGTAGATCTCTACAATGTCGAGGGCAATGATGTCATCATCCTAGCAGAAGGACGACTCGTAAACCTTGGGTGTGCCACCGGCCATCCATCTTTCGTAATGTCAAACTCTTTTACAAACCAAACGCTAGCTCAACTTGAGTTGTGGAAAAATTATAAGGATTACGAAAACGCAGTATACATGCTTCCGAAGCACCTGGATGAGAAAGTTGCTGCTTTACACCTTGCCAAGATAGGGGTAGAGTTAGATACACTCACATCAGATCAGGCTGAATACATCGGGGTGGAAGTCAAAGGACCTTTCAAGCCTGAGTATTACAGGTACTAAAGGCAATCAGTTATTCTTACATAAAAGCTGCCTCCCAAGGGCGGCTTTTTTTGTGATGTTAAAAGCTAATTTCTTTGATTTTGCATTCGTGAAAGTGTCTTACGCCTTACACAAATGACTTGTTATATAATCTGAAGCTATGGTACATAGTTTATGATTAGTGATCATTCAAACAAATTGCAGCTTCAGTCGTATTTAAGTGTAGGTACACATAAAGTGTGCAGAAAAACCAATAATCATGGAAATAGCAACAGTAGAGGTTCAAAAAAGGCAGTCATATTCTGAAGTAAAGAAACTACAGATTTTTGAAGGGGAGTTTATGCCACACATTGATTCAATGTACAACTTTGCATATCGTCTCACTTTTGATGAAGATGAGGCAAAAGACCTTGTTCAGGACACCTACATGAAAGCATTTCGATTTATAAATTCATTTCTTGAAGGTACCAATGCCAAAGCCTGGCTTTACAGGATTCTTAAAAACAGTTTTATAAATGACTATCGAAAGAAAAGTAAACAACCTGCTAAAGTTGATTATCAAGAGGTTGAGCAATTTTATAACTCCGAGGATACACCTAGTGAAGCTACTGTCGATTTGCGGATCGAATCAACTAAAGACTTAATCGGGGATGAGATAACCAACGCCCTTAACGCGCTTGCTGTGGATTTTAGAACAGTGATCATATTGTGTGATTTGGAAGGGTTTACTTACGAAGAAATGGCTAAGATTTTAGATATCCCTATTGGAACAGTGCGGTCGAGATTGCATAGGGCTAGAAACCTAATGCGCGAAAAGTTGACAACATATGCTCACGCCATGGGCTATAATTAAGAGCTGAGGGAACTATTTCATCCTCGTGCACTTTTCTTATAAAGATCCAGAAGGACGTTTTTTATGGGAAACTGTACAAGCGGAAAATGTAAAGACTTTGAGAAATTTTACTCGATTCTCAATCTCATTTTGGATAATGAAGCAACCCCAGATCAGGAAAAGTTTTTCAAGGTACACGTTCAAAATTGTATGGTTTGCTTTTCTCATTACAACATAGAAAAGCAGCTTAGGGAATTAATTAAAACAAAAGTCAACCATCGTCCTATTTCTAATGATCTCGCTTCCCAAATTCGAGATCGGATACCACGTATGTAAATAGCTTTGCATTATGCTTGGCAAAGCAATCATTTTCTCTGCACCTTCTGGTGCTGGTAAGACTACCATCGTGAAGCGCCTTTTGAAGGAAATCCCTTCATTTGCATTTTCAACTTCCGCCACCACCAGGCCGATTCGGGCAGGAGAGCTCGACGGTAGAGACTACCACTTTCTCACAGTGAAGCAGTTTCTAGCAAAAAAAGAGGCTCAAGAGCTACTAGAATGGGAAGAAGTTTATGAAGATACTTTTTACGGCACCCTAAAATCCGAGGTTGAGAAGATTTGGAGCAACAATCAGCAGGTAATATTTGATGTTGATGTAAAAGGCGGATTAAAACTGAAGAGAATTTTTCAAGACCGAGCGGTATCAATTTTTGTTAAAGTTCCTACTGTAGAATTACTGCATGAGCGACTTAGTAAAAGAAATACAGAAGACCAAGAGAGCTTAAAGATGAGGATTCGCAAGGCGGTTCTGGAAATGGAGGAAGAACCCAGATTTGATTTCACTGTAGAAAACTTAGATCTTGAAGACGCAGTGGCTCAAGCGAAGGAAATTGTGCTTCATTTTATTAAGAATTGATGAAGGTCGGATTATTTTTTGGCTCATTTAATCCTATTCATACAGGCCACATGATCATTGCAAATCTGGTGAAAGAAACCACTATGGTGGATGAAGTCTGGTTTGTAGTAAGTCCGCAAAATCCCTTTAAGAAAAATAAAAACCTACTACATGAATTTGACCGCCTTGATCTGGTGCGAGCAGCTATCGCAGATGATTATCAGTTTCGAGCAGAGGATGTTGAATTCAGCATGAATCGGCCCAGCTATACAATTGATACACTCACAGTGTTGCAAGAAAAACATCCGGAGAAAAAATTTCACTTGATTATAGGAGAAGATAATTTGGTATCATTTCCCAAATGGAAGAACGCCAGTGAGCTACTGAGAAATTTTCAACTAATTGTCTATCCAAGAAAAGCAGCTAAACCAAGCGAGCTTCTGGATAAAGATACGGTACGAATTATTGATGCACCGGAGATCGACATTTCAGCTACTCTTATTAGAAAGCTAGTCAAACAGGAAAAATCGATAAAATACTTAGTCCCAGACGCAGTAAGCGAATTGATCAAAGCAAAAGGGTACTATAAAGACTAGACAGTCATAATGTCTTTCTCTTTCGCCTCCACCAAGGAGTCGATTTTTGCTGTATACTTATCAGTGAGTTCTTGTACGCTATCCTCAGCATCTTTTATTAGATCTTCCGATACACCTTCAATTTTCTTGAGCGAATCATTTGTTTCTTTACGGGTATTTCGTACACTGATCTTTCCGGTTTCAGCCTCTGCCCTCACTTGTTTCATCAATCCTAGTCTTCTTTCTTCTGTTAAAGGGGGGATGTTTATTCTGATCTGCTCCCCATCATTCTGAGGGTTAAAACCTAGATTACTGTTGATAATTGCTCTTTCAATTTCTTGAAGCATATTTTTCTCCCAAGGCTTTATACTAATGGTTCGCGCGTCAGGGGTGGTGATCCCTGCAACTTGATTGAGCGGAGTTGAGCTGCCGTAATATTCAACATTTACACCTTCCACCATGCTAGGCATGGCTTTTCCTGCGCGTATTTTGGAAAATGCTCCTTTTGTGTGCTCTACAGCCTTCACCATCATTTCCTCTGCTGTGTCAAGGTAAGTCTCAATTTCTTCCATGTCCTAGTGTATAAGCGTCCCTATATTTTCGCCAGATGTGATTTTCTTCAAATTTCCTTCCTCATTCATATTAAAGACAATAATTGGAAGGTTATTTTCCTGGCATAAGGTAAAAGCGGTCATATCCATAATGTTGAGATTATTCTCATAGGCCTTTTGGAATGTTAACTTGTCGAACTTCGAGGCACTAGGGTCCTTTTCAGGGTCCGCTGTATAAACCCCATCTACTCTGGTGCCTTTCAGCACCACATCTGCCTCTATTTCTACCGCTCTGAGGCTAGCAGTGCTATCAGTGGTGAAATAAGGATTTCCAATCCCCGCTCCAAAAATGACCACTCTACCTTTTTCCAGATGCCTGATTGCTTTTCTGCGAATGAAAGGTTCACATACCTGCTCCATCTTCAATCCGGCCATGAGTCTGGTGTACATTCCGTGTTTTTCGAACATACTCTGTAGTGCCATTGCATTTATAACGGTAGCCAACATTCCCATATAATCTCCCTGGACCCGATCTATTCCACTGGCTTCAGCTTCCACCCCTCTGAAAATATTTCCACCTCCAATCACCACAGCTACTTGAATTCCACGGTCCACTACCGCTTTTATTTCAGTAGCATACTGGGTAAGTCGCTGGGAATCAATCCCATGCTGCTTATCTCCCATAAGTGCTTCACCACTTAGCTTAAGTAGAATTCTTTTGTACGTCATCGATCAGGTTTTGGGCTTTGTAGCAAATATAGCTTGAACGTTTTCCAGTTTACTCAAAAGAAATTAAGACTTGATTCTTTTCTACATTATCTGTGATTTTTATGTGTACCTCGCTGACAACAGCGTCACAGGGCGCTTTAATAACGTTTTCCATTTTCATGGCTTCTAGGACCAATAATTTATCATCCTGTTTGACAGTATCACCTTGAGAAACCAGGATCTCCAGAATTGATCCGGGCATTGGAGCTTTTACTTCGCTCACCGTTTCACTGGTGGCTTGATCCATCCCTAGCTTGGTAAGAACCCGATCAAGCGGAGTGCTTATTTGGGCCACTATCAAATGACCATCTAATAACAGCGAAATTGATTTGCCCTTATGATTCAGCAGATCCACCTCCTTAATAAAGCGATCTGAAACCAGTTTATAGGATGAGTCCCCAGTTTTGATCAAATGATAATTTACCTGCTCATTGTCAAGGGATATTGAATTTCCATCTTTCTCTACTGCAATAGTTTGCCTATCGGAGAAGTCCACGAAAACTTTATCTTCCATCCGGTCTGTATAAATTGAAATTGCCAAATTATCAGATTCATGAAAATAGAGCAACAAATCTCCACCGAATATATATGTCAAGAAAGCATACTGTATAGCTTCCAATTGTTTGTTTGAATAGTCTAAAAAAGCGTTTACTTTTGCAGTCCTTTTTTAAAAGGGGGTCTATCAATGATGATAGTCCAATTTTTAAAGACTTGAGGGGAGATACTCAAGCGGCCAACGAGGACAGACTGTAAATCTGTTGGTGTATTCCTTCGCAGGTTCGAATCCTGCTCTCCCCACTTGGAACTAAAACGAAATTGGAAGGATTGGGAGATAAGCTCTTGACCCTGTGATCCAAATTTTAGTCTAGCCTGTATAAAGACGCGGGTTTTTAAAATATGAAGTGAGTATTTTGATACTCAACAGACGGGTGTAGCTCAGTTGGTAGAGCGACAGCATTCCAAGCTGTAGGTTGCGGCGGTTCGACGATTCGATTCGAGCCTCGTCACTTCTAGAGTCAAAAAAGTTTGACTGGAATTTTTTAAAGATTAGTAAGTGTTCCTAGTTGAATACAATTATGCGGGTGTAGCTCAGTTGGTAGAGCGACAGCCTTCCAAGCTGTAGGTCGCGGGTTCGAGCCTCGTCACCCGCTCAATCGTCTCTTCATAAAGTTGTTGAGAATTGAGCTAAGAGTTCCATCTATTAAATGGAATGTTTGATGAATTTGAAACCAAGCCGATGTAGCTCAGGGGTAGAGCGTTTCCTTGGTAAGGAAGAGGTCACGGGTTCAAATCCCGTCATTGGCTCCAGAAATATTGTATTTGGATGTTGATTTAAATAGAACAGATCAACCCTAAATAGCAAGAAGAATAGAGTAATAAGTAACAACAATTAAAACTAAATCGAGGATTATCAAAAATGGCTAAAGAAACATTTGATCGTTCCAAACCACACGTAAATATTGGTACAATTGGTCACGTTGATCATGGTAAAACTACCCTTACCGCCGCTATATCAGCAGTATTGGCAGGAAAAGGGCTAGCGGAGCAAAAAGACTTTTCGTCTATTGACAATGCGCCAGAAGAAAAGGAAAGAGGTATCACTATCAACACTTCTCACATTGAGTATCAAACAGATAAGAGACACTATGCACACGTAGACTGTCCTGGTCACGCTGACTATGTGAAAAACATGGTAACAGGTGCTGCTCAAATGGACGGTGCTATCATCGTTGTAGCTGCAACAGATGGTCCTATGCCACAAACTAGAGAGCACATCCTGCTTTCAAGACAGGTTGGTGTTCCTGCATTGGTAGTTTTTATGAACAAAGTTGACTTGGTTGATGATCCTGAACTTCTTGAGTTGGTGGAGATGGAAATCAGAGAACTTCTATCTGATTATGATTTCCCAGGTGACGATATTCCTGTAATACAAGGTTCTGCCTTAGGAGGATTGAATGGAGAGGCAAAATGGGTAGAGAAAATCGAAGAACTCATGACAGCTGTGGATGATTATATTCCACTTCCTGAACGAGCCGTTGATAAGGATTTCTTGATGCCTGTGGAAGACGTTTTCTCAATTACAGGTCGAGGAACAGTGGCTACTGGTAGGATCGAGAGAGGTGTAATCAACTCAGGAGATCCTGTTGACATCATCGGAATGGGTGCCGAGGGACTAACTTCAACTGTTACGGGTGTTGAGATGTTCCGTAAGATCCTTGATCGAGGAGAGGCCGGTGATAATGTTGGTCTTCTACTAAGAGGAATTGAAAAAACTGACATTAAGCGGGGCATGATCATATGTAAGCCGGGATCTGTTACCCCGCACGCTCATTTTAATGCAGAGGTATACGTTCTTTCAAAAGAAGAAGGAGGTCGTCATACACCATTCTTCAACAAATACCGTCCTCAATTTTATTTGAGAACCACGGATGTCACAGGTGAGATTATGCTTCCTGAGTCCATCGAAATGGTTATGCCAGGTGACAATGTTACTATAGACGTAACCCTTATAAATCCTGTAGCACTGGAAAAAGGATTAAGATTTGCAATCAGAGAAGGAGGAAGAACTGTCGGTTCAGGACAGGTTACCGAAATTCTTGATTAATAAACAGTTACGCCTCCTGAATTATGTTTCAGGAGTGTTTGGTAATAAAAACTGATTACTCTAAATTTGCAGTCCTTTTGAGGACTGCATTTTTTTACGGGTGTAGCTCAATTGGTAGAGTAGCGGTCTCCAAAACCGTTGGTTGGGGGTTCGAGTCCCTCCTCCCGTGCTTTAAACGCAGATTATGTCCAAGACCATCACATTTTTTAAGGAGTCGTATCATGAATTGGTACATAAAGTTACTTGGCCTAAATACGCTGACTTACAAAACAGCGCAATTTTGGTTCTGGTAGCCTCTCTGATCTTTGCTCTTTTGATAGGAGTTATAGATTATGGTGTGGAAAATTTGATGGAATTTATTTACGAGGAACTGTAAAAGAGTAGAACTTGGATAATCATTATGGAACATAAGTGGTACGTAGTTCGGGCAGTAAGTGGGAAAGAGCGAAAAGTGAAAGAAGCGATCGAAAATGAGATTGCTAGGCAGAAACTAAGTGAGCAGCTCCCTCAGGTTCTCATACCTTCTGAAAAGGTGTATGAGATGAGAAATGGTAAGAAGAGAGTCCGAGAAAGAAATTTTTTTCCAGGATACATTTTAATACATGCCGATTTCTCAAACGGTGAAGTGCAGCACTTAATCACTAACAGGGAATTGATTCCAAACGTGATTGGTTTTCTAGGAGCTACAGGCAGCAGCACCACCAAAGATCCTCTTCCGCTTCGTCAATCAGAGGTAAACAGAATACTAGGTAAAGTAGACGAAGTAGAGGAATATGATGAGAAGCTGGAAACGCCGTTTATAGTAGGAGAGTCTGTGAAAGTTATGGATGGCCCTTTCAGTGGATTTACCGGAACTGTTGAAGAGGTCTTTGAAGACCGAAAGAAACTCAACGTTACAGTAAAGATTTTTGGGAGAAATACTCCGGTAGAGTTGAACTATATACAAGTAGAAAAAGAAGATTAAAATAGATGGCTAAAGAAATTACAGGCTATTTGAAATTGCAAATCCGTGGTGGAGCAGCAAATCCATCTCCCCCAGTAGGACCTGCTCTAGGTGCTAAAGGCTTGAATATCATGGATTTTTGTAAGCAGTTCAACGCAAGGACTCAGGACAAGGCAGGCCAACTCTTGCCCGTAGTTGTTACGATTTATGCCGACAAATCTTTCGACTTTGTCATAAAGACTCCACCTGCAGCAGCGTTAATTATGGAGGCTGCAAAACTAAAGAAGGGATCTGCGGAACCAAACAGAAGTAAAGTAGGCTCTGTCTCATGGGACCAAGTGAAAGAGATTGCTGAAACAAAGATGCCAGATCTTAATGCTTTCAACGTGGAGGCAGCTATGAAAGTGGTTGCAGGAACTGCTCGTAGTATGGGGGTGAAAGTTTCTGGTCAAGCCCCTTGGGCATCAAATTAATTCGCTGAGAAGATTTGAAATGGGAAGATTAACAAAAAATCAAAAGAAAGCACTAGAGCTAGTAGACTTTGAGAAGGAGTATTCGCTAGAGGATGCTTCAAAACTCGTTAGAGATATCACTTTTACCAAATTTGATGCATCAGTGGATATTGACATTCGATTAGGTGTCGATCCTAAAAAAGCAGACCAAATGGTAAGGGGTGTGGTCTCCCTCCCGCATGGAGTCGGCAAAGATGTGAGGGTTTTAGTGTTGTGTACACCCGACAAAGAACAAGAAGCTAAAGATGCTGGCGCAGATCACGTAGGTTTAGACGAGTATATAAAAAAGATTGAGGGCGGTTGGACCGATATTGATGTCATCATCACAATGCCCACGGTGATGGCCCAAGTAGGTCGTCTCGGCCGTGTATTAGGTCCTAGAGGTTTGATGCCAAACCCAAAATCTGGAACAGTAACCATGGATGTGGGTCAAGCGGTAACGGAAGTCAAAGCAGGGAAGATTGACTTCAAAGTTGACAAGTTCGGGATTATCCACACTAGTGTAGGAAAGTCTTCATTCACCGCTGAAAAAATAAAGGAGAATGCGCTTGAGATGATTCAAACGGTTTCTAAGCTAAAACCCGCTGCTTCTAAGGGCACCTACTTTAAATCCATTACTATCTCATCTACTATGAGCCAGGGAATTTCTATCGACAAGAATACAATCGCTAATATTTGAAGAAATGACTCGAGAAGAAAAAGCACATTTGATTAGTGATCTCTCTCAAAAAATCCAAGATACTGATCACTTCTATATAACTGACACATCGGGTTTATCGGTTGCCGAAATCAATAAATTTCGTGAGATGTGTTTCAAAAAAGGAGTGGAGTATAAGTTGGTAAAAAATACTTTGATTAAGAAGGCACTTGAATCAGTGGAGGGCGATTTTGCTCCTCTATCTGAGGTTTTGAAGGGCACTTCGGGTATTATGTTTGTCAATGAGGTGGCTAATGCTCCTGCAAAAATCATCCAGGACTTTCAGAAGGGCGATCCGCATGATCGGCCTACTTTCAAGGCCGCCTCTATAGACGCTGACTTGTTTGTTGGAGAGGATCAACTTGGTCCACTTGCTAGCTTAAAGTCAAAACAAGAATTAATTGGAGAGGTGATAACATTATTGCAATCTCCTGCTAAAAATGTTCTTTCTCTTCTTCAAAGCGGAGAACAGAAATTAGCAGGTATTGTGAAAACGCTATCTGAAAAGGAATAATAATAAAAACAGAATAATAAGTTAATAATCATGGCAGATTTAAAGGATTTCGCGGAACAGCTAGTAAATCTTTCGGTAAAAGAGGTAAACGAACTTGCAGGTATTCTAAAAGACGAATATGGCATTGAGCCTGCAGCTGCTGCAGGGCCAGTAATGGTTGCAGGCGGAGCAGCTGGCGGTGATGCAGCCGGTGGCGGAGAAGAACAAACTTCATTTGATGTGATCTTAAAATCACCCGGAGGTGCCAAATTAGCAATCGTAAAGCTAGTTAAGGAGTTGACAGGCTTAGGTCTTAAGGATGCTAAGGAATTGGTTGATGGCGCACCTAAGGCAGTAAAAGAAGGAGTCGATAAGGACGAAGCTGAAGGTTTAAAGAAGCAGCTTGAAGAGGCAGGAGCCGAAGTAGAATTAAAGTAGAAAGTTTCGATATAAATGCTTGCTGAGACCCTGGTTTTCATTAGGGTCTTTTGCTGTTTATATCCATTAATATGATTTTAGTCCAGTTTTAAGGACCCATTGGTATCCAAAAGTGTGATCCCAGCTTTTACTAACAAGGAGAAACCCAAGTTTGAAAAGCATCACTATTATTAACATTAAATCTGTAAGCCTTGGCTACAAACAACGTCGGACGAATTAATTTCTCGTCAATCAAAACAGTAATTGACTACCCAGATTTTCTGGATGTTCAATTAAAATCCTTTATTGATTTTTTTCAGCTAGATACCCCTGCCGAGAGAAAGGAAGGTGAAGGCCTATACAAAGTTTTCATGGAGAACTTTCCGATCACGGATTCTCGAGAAAATTTTGTGTTGGAATTTGTTGACTACACCGTGGATCCTCCAAAATATAGCATTCAAGAGTGTATCGAGAGAGGTCTTACCTACTCAGTGCCTTTAAAAGCTAAGTTGCGATTGTTGTGCAACGACGAGGAAAACGAAGATTTTGAGACCATAGAGCAGGAAGTGTTTCTTGGTAACATTCCTTACATGACCGAAAAGGGAAGCTTCGTGATCAATGGTGCCGAGAGAGTGATTGTTTCACAGCTTCATCGTTCTCCAGGTGTTTTCTTCGCTCAGAGTAAACATACCAACGGGACGTTGCTTTACAGTGCTCGAATCATTCCTTTCAAGGGTTCCTGGATTGAATTTGCTACTGACGTGAACAATGTCATGTATGCATACATTGATCGGAAGAAGAAGTTCCCTATAACTACGCTGCTCAGATCTATAGGGTACGGATCTGATAAGGAAATCCTCGATCTGTTTGGATTATCCGAGGAAATTGACGCTACGGAGAAGTCACTTAAAGAGATCACTGGCAGACGACTTGCTGCTAGGGTCCTGCGAACATGGACTGAAGATTTCGTAGATGAAGATACCGGTGAGGTGGTTTCGATTGATCGAAATGAAGTTGTGCTAGAACGTGACAGCATCATCGAAGAAGATGATATTCAAACCATACTCGATTCAGGATCAAAGTCGGTGATACTCCATCGTAAAGATGTAAATATTGCCGAGTACTCGATTATCTACAACACGCTCCAAAAGGACAACTCAAATTCTGAGAAGGAGGCTGTGGAGCAGATCTATCGTCAGCTTCGAAACACAGAAGCTCCTGACGAACAGACTGCCAGAGATATTATTACCAGTCTATTCTTTTCGGATAAGCGATATGATCTCGGAGAAGTCGGAAGGTATCGAATCAACAAGAAACTAAACATCGAGAAAGATTGGGATCGCAGAGTACTGTCCACGGAGGATATCATTCTTATTGTAAAATATCTGATTGGCCTGATCAATAGCAAGGCTGTGGTCGATGACATTGACCACCTAAGTAATAGAAGAGTAAGAACGGTAGGGGAGCAGCTTTATTCCCAATTTGGCGTAGGCCTTGCCCGAATGGCGCGAACCATTCGCGAGCGTATGAACGTACGTGACAATGAGGATTTCAAGCCTGTTGATCTGATCAATGCAAGAACGCTATCTTCTGTAATCAACTCATTTTTTGGTACCAATCAGCTTTCGCAATTTATGGATCAGACCAATCCACTAGCGGAGGTGACACACAAAAGAAGAATGTCTGCTTTGGGTCCAGGAGGTCTGTCTCGAGAGCGTGCTGGATTTGAAGTAAGGGACGTACACTACACTCACTACGGGAGATTGTGTACGATAGAGACGCCTGAAGGTCCCAATATTGGTTTGATCTCATCACTTTGCGTTCATGCTAAGGTGAATCAGATGGGCTTTATTGAGACACCTTACAGAGAAGTAACCAAAGGTCAGGTTGATATGTCCGGAAACGTTAAGTTCCTGACCGCTGAAGAAGAAGATACACACAATATTGCGCAGGCAAATGCTCCTTTGTCCGACAAAGGAGATTTTTTGAATAATAAAATCAAAGCCCGATTTGAGGGCGATTTTCCACTTTGTGAGGACAATGAGGTGAGCTACATGGACGTAGCACCCAATCAGATTGTGTCGGTGGCCGCTTCCATGATTCCATTTTTGGAGCACGATGATGCAAACCGTGCACTGATGGGTTCAAACATGCAGCGACAAGCTGTGCCACTCATGAGACCCCAAGCTCCTATTGTGGGAACTGGTCTTGAATCACGCGTTGCTTTAGATTCCAGAGCGCTGATAAGGTCCGAAGGTCCGGGAACAATTGAGTATGTAGACGCTACGAAAATTGTAGTTTCATATGAGCTTACTGCAGAAGAGGAAATGATCACTTTTGATCGTTCTTCAGTGACTTATGATCTCGTAAAATTCAGAAGAACCAACCAAGATACTTGTATCAACTTGAAGCCTATTGTAAAGAAGGGTGACAAGGTTGTCAAAGGTCAGCCACTTTGCGATGGTTTTGCGACTGAGAAAGGCGAATTGGCGCTGGGTATTAATATGCAGGTAGCGTTCATGCCGTGGCAAGGTTACAATTTTGAAGATGCCATTGTGATCTCAGAAAGGGTAGTACGTGAAGATATCTTTACTTCAATCCACATTGATGAGTTTGAGTTGGAAGTTCGAGATACCAAAAGAGGTGAAGAAGAGCTTACCAGTGAAATCCCTAACGTTTCGGAGGAAGCGGTGAAAAACTTGGACGAGAATGGGATCATCAGGATTGGTGCTGAAATCAAGGAAGGAGATATCCTCATTGGAAAGATCACCCCGAAAGGTGAGTCGGATCCAACACCTGAAGAAAAGCTGTTAAGAGCCATATTCGGTGACAAAGCAGGAGATGTGAAAGATGCTTCCCTAAAGGCGTCTCCTTCGCTAAAAGGGGTTGTTATTGACACTAAGTTGTTTTCTCGTCCCAAGAAGGACAAGGACGTGAGAGCTCGGGCCAAAAAAGAGGTAGAGTTACTCAAAAACAAATATGGCCAGCAGCTTACAGAGGCCCGAGAAGTGATGATTGATAAGATCACTCAACTGCTAGAAGGGAAAACTTGTCAAGGCATCAAACATAAGTTTGGTGAAGAGGTAATGTCCAAAGGAGTGAAATTCAGTAGGAAAAATATTGAAGCCAATTTATTTCCTCCCAAGAACAAGTACAGAGACGAGAGCAATTACAATGTGCCGGAAGAAGCCAATTTGATCTCTGACCTTATTATTGAGGATTGGACAGGGGACAGCAAAGCTGATGATTTGGTGTTCAAGATGATCAAAAACTACATTGGATACCGAAATAGCATCTCAGGACTCTTTAAGAGAGAGCGATTTACCTTGGAGGTAGGTGATGAATTGCCCACTGGAATTGTGCAATTAGCCAAGGTTTATGTGGCAAAAAAGAGAAAGCTGAGAGTAGGTGACAAAATGGCTGGTCGACATGGAAATAAAGGTGTAGTCGCCAGGATTGTGAGAGAAGAGGACATGCCATTTATGGAAGACGGCACTCCCGTTGATATTGTCTTGAATCCGCTTGGTGTACCATCGAGGATGAATATCGGGCAGATTTACGAGACAGTGCTGGGATGGGCGGGTCTTAAACTTGATAAAAAGTATGCTACACCCATTTTTGACGGTGCCTCTGAAGACGAAGTACAAAACGAATTGAAAGAGGCAGGGTTGCCAAGTTTTGGCCGTACCTACCTCTACGATGGATTATCTGGAGAGCGATTTGATCAACCAGTGACTGTAGGTGTGATTTATATGTTGAAACTTGGACACCTCGTTGATGATAAAATGCATGCTAGAAGTATTGGACCTTACTCTCTAATTACGCAGCAGCCACTGGGCGGAAAGGCGCAATTTGGGGGTCAGAGATTTGGCGAGATGGAGGTTTGGGCCTTAGAAGCTTTTGGAGCTGCAAATGTGCTTCAAGAGATTCTTACCATCAAATCTGATGATGTAATAGGCCGAGCGAAAGCGTACGAGTCTATTGTAAAAGGCGAGAATATGAATAAGCCAAACATACCTGAGTCATTCAATGTATTGATTCATGAATTAAGAGGCTTAGCACTTGAAATCACGTTAGATTAAAATTTACCTAAATAATCCCCTGGAAATACTAGGGGGCTTTTATTGAGAAATATGGCATTTAGAAAAAATAAGAAAATTCACAACGACTTCTCAAAAGTCACAATAAGTCTTGCGTCTCCTGAGTCCATCTTGGAAAGTTCGCATGGTGAAGTGACGCAACCCGAGACCATCAACTACAGAACTTACAAGCCAGAAATGGGTGGACTTTTCTGTGAGAGAATTTTTGGTCCGGTGAAGGATTGGGAGTGTCACTGCGGGAAATATAAGCGAATCAGATATAAAGGAATTATATGTGATCGCTGTGGTGTAGAAGTTACTGAAAAGAAAGTGCGTCGTGAGCGCATGGGACACATTGAATTGGTTGTCCCTGTTGCTCATATCTGGTATTTTAAGTCACTCCCAAATAAGATTGGGTATCTGCTTGGTGTTCCAACTAAGAAATTGGACCAAATCATTTATTACGAGCGATACATTGTAATTCAACCGGGCGCAAAAGAAGAGGATGGGATCTCCAAACTGGACTTCCTCACCGAAGAAGAATACCTTGATATTCTGGATAAGCTTCCTCGAGAAAACCAAATGCTTGATGATGATGATCCCAACAAGTTCATAGCAAAGATGGGTGCCGATGCCCTGGAAATGCTATTGGCGAGAACTAAGCTAGATGAGCTGTCCTACGAGCTGAGACACCAAGCTGCCACGGATACTTCACAGCAGAGAAAAGCTGAGGCGCTTAAGCGACTCAGAGTTGTAGAGGCATTCAGGGATGCAAAAACACGTATTGAGAATAAACCTGAATGGATGGTTGTGAAGATGGTACCGGTGATCCCACCTGAGTTGCGTCCTTTGGTTCCTCTGGATGGAGGCCGATTTGCAACTTCCGACCTTAATGACCTTTACAGAAGGGTAATTATTCGAAATAATCGTCTTAAGCGTTTGATGGACATTAAGGCTCCAGAAGTAATCTTGCGTAATGAGAAAAGGATGCTTCAGGAGGCAGTGGATTCATTGTTTGATAATTCACGTAAAGTCAATGCTGTAAGATCCGATGGAAACAGAGCTCTCAAGTCGCTAAGTGACATGCTTAAGGGTAAGCAAGGTCGTTTCCGTCAAAATCTACTTGGAAAGCGAGTTGACTATTCTGGTAGATCGGTGATCGTAGTTGGTCCTGAGTTGAAGATGCACGAGTGTGGTCTTCCTAAGAATATGGCTGCTGAGCTATTTAAGCCTTTCATTATACGAAAGCTTATTGAGCGTGGCATTGTGAAAACAGTGAAATCAGCCAAGAAAATCGTAGATCGAAAGGACCCTGTAGTATGGGACATTCTTGAAAATGTGCTCAAAGGACATCCTGTTCTACTCAATAGGGCGCCTACACTTCACAGACTGGGTATCCAGGCATTTCAGCCTAAGTTGATTGAAGGAAAAGCAATCCAATTGCACCCATTGGCATGTACTGCTTTTAACGCTGACTTTGACGGAGATCAGATGGCTGTTCACGTGCCGCTAGGTCATGAAGCGATTTTGGAAGCTTCCCTTTTGATGCTGTCTTCTCATAACATTCTTAATCCTGCAAATGGTGCTCCAATCGCAGTGCCTTCACAGGACATGGTTCTAGGTCTTTATTACATCACTAAAGGCCGAAAGAGTACCAGCAAAGAGAAGGTTCTGGGAGAGGGGAAGATCTTCTACTCTCATGAAGAAGTCATCATTGCTTTAAACGAGAAGCAGATATCGCAGCACGCTTATATCAAAGTAAGAACGAAGGTTCGAAACGAGAAGGGAGAACTTGAGTCTAAAATAATTGAGACCGTTGCAGGTCGAGTGCTATTCAACGACTTAGTCCCTGAAGAGGTCGGCTTTGTAGATGAGTTGTTAACTAAGAAAAAGCTGCAGAAGATCATTGCCAATGTGTTCAAAATCACTGGTATGGCAAGTACTGCACACTTCCTTGATGATATCAAATCTCTAGGATTTAAAATGGCCTATAAGGGAGGTCTGTCCATGGGACTAGACAACATCAATGTGCCTGACGAGAAAGACAAATTGGTTGAAATTGCCAAGCAGGAGGTAGATGGTGTTTGGCAGAATTACCTCATGGGTTTAATTACGGATAATGAGCGATACAATCAAGTAATTGATATCTGGACCCGAACCAATACCCAATTGACCAATTCCTTGATGACGCAGATGGAGGAGGATGACCAGGGATTCAACTCGATATACATGATGATGCACTCTGGTGCTCGTGGATCAAGAGAGCAGATCCGTCAATTAGGTGGAATGAGAGGTTTGATGGCAAAGCCGCAGAAAAATCTTCAGGGTTCCGTTGGTGAGATCATTGAAAACCCAATTCTTTCCAATTTCAAGGAAGGTCTTGATGTTATTGAATACTTCATTTCTACTCATGGTGCACGAAAAGGTTTGGCTGATACTGCTTTGAAAACAGCCGATGCAGGATACTTAACCAGAAGGTTGGTAGACGTTGCGCAAGATGTAGTTATTAATGAAGAAGATTGTGGTACTCTCAGAGGTCTATCAGTATCTGCATTAAAGGACAATGAGGAAGTAGTGGAATCATTGGCAGAGCGGATCCTTGGACGGGTTTCTGTACATGACATTTACGATCCTATCTCGGAGGAGCTGATCTTGGAATCAGGTGAAGAATTTACCGAAGAAATCTCCGATTACATTGACGCTTCAAGCATCGAGGAAGTAGAAATTCGTTCAGTATTGACTTGTGAAACCCGCCAGGGTGTATGTGCTAAATGTTACGGACGAAATCTATCCACCGGAAAAATGTCCCACGTAGGTGAGGCAGTTGGTGTGATCGCTGCACAGTCGATTGGTGAGCCTGGTACGCAGCTTACATTGAGAACTTTCCACGTAGGGGGTACTGCTTCTAATATCGCCGTGGATGCTAATATTAAGGCAAAATTTGCTGGAGTTCTTGAGTTTGACGAGTTAAGAACAGTGAAGTCCACCGATGAGGAAGGTAACAAAATAGAGGTGGTGATGGGCCGCTCTGGGGAGATCAAAATCCTTGATGAGAAGAAAGAGAAGGTCTTGATCTCAAACCACGTCCCGTATGGAGCTATTCTGAAAGTAAAAGATGGGGCTAAGATTGCTCAAGGTGCCGAGCTTTGCTATTGGGATCCATACAATGCGGTGATCATGTCAGAATTTGATGGTACTGCATCCTTTGATTCAATCATCGAGGGAGTAACATTCAAAGAGGAATCTGATGAGCAAACAGGTCACAGGGAAAAAGTTATCATTGATACCAAAGACAAGACTAAGAATCCTGCCATCGAGATAGTGAATAAAGATGGTGATACCGAAAAAGGTTACAATATCCCTGTTGGTGCTCACTTAGCTGTAGAGGAGGGCGACAAGATCAAGGCGGGTCAAGTGCTTGCCAAGATCCCAAGAAAGACTGGTAAATCCAGAGATATTACTGGAGGTTTACCAAGGGTAACTGAGCTTTTCGAAGCTCGAAATCCTTCGAATCCCGCAGTTGTCAGCGAGATAGATGGAGTTGTGGAATACGGAGGCATCAAGCGAGGAAACCGAGAGATCTACATTGAATCGAAAGATGGTGTGAAAAAGAGATACATGGTTCCTCTTTCCAAACACATTCTTGTTCAAGACAATGATTATGTAAGAGCGGGAGATGCACTTTCTGACGGAGCAATTACGCCTGCTGACATATTGAAGATCAAAGGGCCTACTGCCGTTCAAGAATATCTGGTAAATGAAATACAAGAGGTATATCGTTTACAAGGTGTGAAGATTAATGATAAGCACATTGAGGCGATCGTTCGTCAGATGATGCAGAAGGTAATCATTGAAAACGCAGGAGATACGAGCTTCTTGACCAATCAACTTGTGGATCGTTTTGCATTCATGGAGGAAAACGACAATATCCTTGATAAAAAGGTAGTCGTAGACCCGGGAGATTCCGCGAATTTCAAAGCAGGTCAAATTATTGATGCCCGAAGTTTGAGAGATGAAATGTCTAGTCTCAAGCGTAGAGACATGAAGCTGATCCAGGTGAGAGATGCTGAGCCGGCAACCGGTAAGCCAACGCTTCAAGGGATCACACAAGCTTCCTTGGGTACAGAAAGCTTTATTTCGGCGGCTTCCTTCCAGGAAACCACCAAAGTGCTTAGCGAGGCCTCAATCAAGGGCAAGGCAGATACATTGATAGGACTGAAAGAAAATGTGATTGTAGGTCATTTGATCCCTGCGGGAACTGGAGTGAGAAAGTACGGCAAGTACATTGTTAATTCTCAGGAGGAATATGACAATCTTGTTGCCTCAAGAGAGCAGTTCGAGTCAAAGGAAGAAGTTGAGGCCTAAGCCGAAATTGGTATGAGCGATAGCAAGAAAGAAGCACAGCCAAACAACAATCAGATAAACATTGAATTGTCTGAAGAAACTGCGGAAGGTGTCTACGCAAATCTTGCGATGATAGCGCATTCTAGCAGTGAGTTTGTAATTGACTTTATCCGGTTGATGCCAGGGGTACCTAAGGCGAAGGTGAAATCACGCATAGTGATCACACCTGAACATGCTAAGCGATTACTTACGGCACTGGAGGATAATATCAATAAGTACGAATCCACATTTGGAGAAGTAAAGCAGACTGGAGACGTCCCTAAGTTCCCTATGAATTTTGGCGGGACCATGGGCGAGGCATAATTCGCTGAGCTAATATGATAGAAAAGGGAGCTAGAGATGGCTCCCTTTTTTATTTTTTGTGAGATTTTAGTGATTTCAGGTCACTCATCCCTGATAAGGTACCAAAATACTTTTTATAAAATGAAAGCTTCCAGGGAGTTCCGACAAATCACAACGATAGCGAATTGATTTTTCTAATGATTTTCTTTTCTACTAACCTGGCTATAACCATCTGGTATAAGTTTTTAATATACGATGCAAAAAAACGTTTTAAGGTCTATTTCAAGGGAAAAGAAAATACATTTACTGAAGCAAGGTCTTCTGAGATCAAAAGTCTTTTGATCAAGTCTAAAAGTAGAGCAGAAAGGTTTTATTGGAAAAGGTTGCTGATTCTCTGTTATTTGAACGATTGGATGTGGCTCATTTATATGATTTCAGTTCCGGTGGCTTTAATACTTCTTAGTTAAAATAATACAGAATGAATTAGATAAAGTAACTCAAGAG